>CANBEE010000311.1 GCA_947367415.1 uncultured Bacteroidales bacterium | reverse complement strand
GCTTTGCAGTAGAATGATAGCCACTCTTGAATGCCCGATAAGCCAGCGCGCAGGGCTACGTCGGAGAAGAGGGCGAGGTCGAGAGCCAAGGGGGCTGCCAGGATAGAGTCGCGGCAGAGGAAATTAACCTTGATGGTCATTGGGTAGCCCATCCATCCAAAGAGGTCAATATTGTCCCAAGCTTCCTTCTCGTCGCCACGGGGAGGGTAATAGTTGATACGTACCTTGTGGTAGATGTCGCTGTAGAGTTCAGGATATATGTCTGAATCGAGGATATTTTCTACGGCGCTCATTTTGCTGCGTCGCTTGGTCTCGAAGTTTTCGGGATTGTCTAGTACGATACCGTCACGGTTACCCAAGATGTTGGTCGAGAACCATCCTCTTACTCCTAGTTGTCGGGTGAAGAAGGCGGGTGCGAGTACGGTCTTCATCATCGTCTGTCCGCTCTTGAAGTCCTTGCCGGCGATGGGCACTTGGCACTCCTCGGCGAGTTGCCACATTGCGGGCATATCTACGCAGAGGTTGGGGGCTCCCATAACGAAGGGGCATCCTTCGCGCATCGCGGCATAGGCGTAGCACATTGAGGGGGCAATCACTGTGGTGTCGCCTGCTTCAAGGGCGCGTTCAAAACCTGCTAGTGTGTCGTGTGCCTCGGCATTGCGGGCGACGTATTTCTCAGTACTGGCAATCCATATTACTACTACTCGGTCGCAACAATTCTCTTGCTTGAACTTCTGGATATCCTCGCGCAAGGCGTTGGTGCGCTCGAGTAGAGTGCCCTCTTTCACGTTGGGGCCATCAATGTTGGTTGCATATTCCTTTTCATACAATGCCTTGTAAGGCTTGATGGCGTGCAACTCGTCGGCTACGGGCTCTATGTCGCGTTGCTTCAGCACGTCGGCCTTGATGGCTGCTTCGTAGGCATCGTCCTCATAGATGTCCCATGCGCCGAATACGATGTCGTTGAGGTTGGCGATGGGGATTATATCCTTGACCTCCTTGTATATCTTGTCCTGTCCCTTGCCAATGCGCATAATTCCGTCACAGGCGAAGGAGCCTATGGGCTGAGACAACCCTTTTCGTGCCATCAGTGTACCTATGATAGTGGTGGTGGTCACTGCGCCGAGGCCCACACACATCACGCCGAGTTTGCCGTTTGCGGGACGTACCATTGTATTGTTCATATCGTTTCTTTTGTATTCATTGTTTAATTATGCAAAGTAACGGCTTTTTTCTAAAAGTTGGAGGGGAAAACGTGTAATTTTTCTGTTTCGTTACATTAAAATGGTCTCTTTGAGGATTTCTGATACAGTGGGGTGGGGGAATACCACACGTTCGAGCTGCTGCAAGGTCATGCCTTGTTCGATGGCTATGCATGCGCTACTGATTATCTCGCTGCACGGATTTCCTAGCATATGTACACCTATTACGCGGTTTGACGCTTTGTCTGTGATGACTTTGCACAATCCTTCGCCGCCTTCGTTCTCTGCGACGAAACGTCCGGAGTAGGCCATCGGGAGCTTGGCGCAGGTGTATTCGATTCCTCGTTTTTGAGCCTCCTCTTCGGTGAGTCCTACGCCTGCCACTTCCGGATTGGTGTATACGATGCCGGGGATGGCGTCGTAGCACATGGTGTCGTCGTGTCCGCACAGATTGTTGATGACTACCTCGGCTTCACGGCTGGCTGTGTGGGCCAGTAGGGAGAAGCCGGTGACATCGCCAGCGGCGTAGACCCCTTCGATGTTTGTACGCATCTTCTCATCTACCTTGATGCCTCCACGTTCAAGGGCGACGCCCAATGTGTCGAGCCCGAATCCTTGTGTCGCAGGGCGTCTTCCTACGCTTACCAGTATCTTGTCGCTTGTAATGGTTGATTCGGCTCCCTCGGCATCAACAAAGGTAACATCGTGGCCATTGACGTGTGTGACTTTGCATGAGAGATGGAAGTGGAGTCCGCGCTTGGAGTATTGTGTACGCAGCATCGCACTGATCTCTTTGTCCAGCGCACCCAATATCTCGGGCAGCATCTCTATCACATGCACTTCGCAGCCGAGGCTGTTGTAGAGTGAAGCAAACTCCATGCCGATGACGCCGCCACCGATGACGACGAGGTCCTTGGGAAGTACCGTCAGATCCAGCACTTCGCGATTGGTAACGACGAAACCGGATGCCAGACCTTCTTTCAAGCCGGGTACAGGAGGTACGACAGTTTCGGAGCCGCTGGCAATTGCCAGACGGCGTCCGATATAAGTTTCTCCGTTTACATTGACGGCAAAGCCGTCATTTTCCAGGCAAAACGCCTCATATACGGTATCACCGCATACCACATAGACGCAGGCATTCGCATCCGGTTTTGCAGGAAGCGTTCCCGTGAGCTGGACGCAGCCGCCGGCTGTGCGGACATTTTCCGCGACGTTTACCGCCACCGTGCCGCTGACCGCAAAGGTCAGCAGCAGGGCAGCACTCACGAGCAGAACGAGGGCTTTCTTATTGAATTTCTTCA
>CANBEE010000310.1 GCA_947367415.1 uncultured Bacteroidales bacterium | reverse complement strand
GATATAATGTGTATTTACTAATTAATTATTTTTTGCCTACAAAGGTTTTAAAAGTATGTGGCAGTGGTGGCAAATGGCAGATTACTCCGGTCGGCTCAGGCGGGCATTCTCTTGTTGGCGCTGCTTGATCTCCGTGCAGCTGAGCACTATGACGTTCCATCCACGCATGTTGTCGCGCCGCCGTTGGGGATAGCCAAGCTTGTTCATCCAGATGGCTATGTTGCGGGGTAGGAGCGGGGTCCTGACGCTGATGTTGATGGTTTCGATGATGCGCGACGCGGTGTAGAACTCGCCTACCTCATGCTCCTCGGGGCGGCGAAAGTAGGTCTGGATGAGTTCAAGTTCCATGTTGGGCTCCTCGAAGTGCTGGTTGTGCACCTCCAGCTCGGCATTCTCCTCCGAGGTGAACCAGTACATGAACCCTTCGCGCCATAGAGCGTATGCCTGGGCATAGAGCCCCTCGTAGGGGAAGGGGTGCTCATAAGGGGAGTCGATGGACTCGACCATGAAGGGTAGCCAGCGACGGTTACCGGTGAGGTCGGTGAGGAAGTGGGCGTTGTTGCCCGTGCCGCAGAACGAGGCCAGGTGTGTGCGACGCTCGCGGAAATGGGCGTAGGCAGCACGCTCGTTTACCGTGGGGTCGGTGGTGATGGCCTTGAGCTGGTTGAGCTCGTGGGGCTTCATGTGGTCGAGCTCTTCGAGGGCGATAAGTCCCATCTCGGTGAGCTCAAGGCGGTCGTCCTTATTCATGCGATGGGCGAAATTGCGGGCCGAGAAGTAGGAACGTAGCTCGGGAGGTAATAGCTGGCGCATGAAGGTGCTCTTGTAGATACCTTGCGAACCGATATAGGTGAGTATCTCGTGATTGGTGACCTCGTCGTCGAGCCATGTGGCTACCATGGCGACAAACCACTTCTTGAACAGACGGTTGTGCCACTCCTGTCGACATCCCGTGACATGCACCATGGAGGCTAATGCCTCGATATGGTCTGTGCCGTCCCATTGCGGTAGGCTCTCGAGATATGCCTGGAACGGATGGTATGTAGGGTAGAAGTCGCTCTCGATGATGATATACAGATCTGAGATGCGCAACCGACGCTTCGTGTCGAGCGAGAAGGAGCGGTAGAGCGAGTTGACATGACGGTCGGTGAGGTCGGTCCATGTGACAATCTTTTTTGACGATAACGATGACGATGAGGATAACGTTGACGTTGACAAAGACGTTGGCTTGGCTTCGCGATGCGTATCCTCCGGATGGTCGTTATCGTTATCGTTAACCAATAGTACTTCAAGCTTGCGACTTACCACGTTGTGGCGTATGTTGATGTCCTTGGAGGTCAAGTATTCCTGAATATCACGCACGGAGGCGTAGTTCTCTGTCCTCTCGCGCGGTGGGCGCTGTGTGCCATACTCTTCGGTATGCTGGTAGCAGGAGCCGACGATGCCCTGCACGTTGTTGTCCTCGGCATGGTAGTCGGTGAAGGTGGTTAGTGCCCAGTCGGTGCAGGCCTCCTCGGTGACACCGTAGCGGTTCATCAGATAACAGGCTTGCGCGATGTAGTTGTTGTGGTTACCGGGGGTATACTCTACACCGCGCCGCTGCAGCTCGGCACGCACGAACTCCTCCACACGCTCGGGGTGCACACCCTTGCGTGGGCGCCCCACAGGATTGCGCGAAACCTCAATGATGAATGGCTCTGCCTCGGGGTTGAAAAATAGATGTGGGTCGTGTGACAGGCACGAGAGGCGTGTGGCGTTCTTGCACTTCTCGTCGGTGGCATAGCCGGTGAGGGTGGCGTAGTGCTGGTTGACGATGGTGAAGGCGGTTTGATATAACGTTGACGTTGACGATAACGATGACGTTGGCGAAGACTTTTCTTTTGGCGATGGCGAAGACGAATAGCGGGCAATAACTCGTATTCCTTGTCCCGAGACGGTGGTGTAGCATAGTAGCGTGTGGGGATCTTCCCGGATGATGGTGAGCACGCGAGGCATCTCTTCGGGCGGGACATGGTCGATATCCACGATGGTCAGCCCCGTGAAGTCCACGATATGCTTGTTGTGCTTGCCGCCGCTGAAGTGAACGGCGACGGCGAAGCAGGGCAGCAGTGACTTGCACCGTCGGGTGCTGTACTCGTCGCCCATGGAGAGGTAGTAACGATACTTTTCTGTCAGGTCACGTACCGACATGTCGTCGGTCATCAGGCGCACGACCTCCTCGAGTGTCGTGGTCTTGGGCTCACAGTCGGTGAGGCCGCGGAAGTAGTTCAGTTGCATTGTTATATGGTTAATGTGCTTTCAGCACGGTTATGGCATTCTGGGTGCGGTTTGTCGTCTCTTTTAATTAATGACCAAGATCGTGATTAACCTATAGTGGAGACTACGATTAACTTAGGCAAAGTAAGCAAAAGAAAAATAGAGCGGTACTCCCACTGTGGGAGGATATGGAAATTGTTTTTTATATTTTGCTCGCTTATTTGTACTTTACGGCTGCGCCGTGAACCGAAGGTCGACGCCCGTAGGGGC
>CANBEE010000309.1 GCA_947367415.1 uncultured Bacteroidales bacterium | reverse complement strand
GCTCGGAGAGGGGTCGGGGGTGTCTGATGGCTTGAGTATGCCCAGCTCGGCCTTTGCGGCGCGGTGGAGCGAGTCGCCCAGGGCGATGACGCGTGTCTCGCGCAGTGTGGGGGCGGCGAGGGTGTCGCCCAGGGTGAGACGGCTGTCGCGCAGGTGCTTGAGGGGTTGGCGGTCGCCTGCTCCGAGGGTGTCGGGCACGAGGGCGATGGCTTGTGCTGCCAGTGTCGTGGGTAGGCATAGCATCACAAGGAGTAGGAGGGTGTGTAGGGCTCTGCTGCTGTGGGGTTTCATTTTTCCTTGAGTTTGTCAAGCAGTCCGATGATGCGCTCCAGCTCGCGCTCGTTGTCGAAGGCGATGGCTATCTTGCCCTTGCCTCTGTTGCTGCAGGTGAGGATGACCTCGGTCTGGAAGTAGTTGGAGAGGTGCTTCTTGAGCATCTCGTAGTCGTTGGCGGGCTTGGGGGGTGTGGCGGCGAGCTTGGCTGCCTTTGCCTTGCTTTTCTTGATGAGCTCCTCGACCTTGCGCACGGAGTAGCCGAAGGTCTGTATGTCCTCGAAGAGGCGTATCTGCTCTATGGGGTTGTCGAGTGCGAGGAGTGCGCGGGCGTGGCCCATGTCGAGCTCGCGGTTCTTGAGTGCCACCTGTATCTGTGCGGGGAGTTTGAGAAGGCGCAGGTAGTTGGCGATGGTGGTGCGTTTCTTGCCTACGCGCTCGCTGAGCTTCTCCTGTGTGAGGCTGTACTCCTCGAGCAGGTGCTGGTAGGCGAGGGCTATCTCCATGGAGTTGAGGTCCTCGCGCTGTATGTTCTCGATGAGGGCCATCTCCATGACGTTCTCGTCGTCGGCAGTGCGTATGTAGGCGGGCACGGTGGTGAGTCCAGCTAGCTGCGATGCGCGGAAGCGGCGCTCACCGGCGATGATCTGGTAGGTGCCGTCGTCCATCTTGCGCAGGGTGATGGGCTGTATGATGCCTATCTCCTTGATGGAGTCGGAGAGTTCCTGCAGTGCCTCGGGGTCGAACTCGCGGCGCGGCTGGTTGGGGTTGGCCTTAATCTGGCTGATGGCTATCTCGCTGATGGAGGATGAGCCTTCGGTCTTCACCGTGTCGGTGGCGATGAGGGCGTCGAGGCCACGGCCTAGGGAGGGGTATTTCTTGGTTGCCATAGGTTAGTTCTTTTTAATGATTTCTTGCGCCAAAGTCAAGTAGTTCTGTGCTCCCTTCGACTCGGCATCGTAGAGGATGGCGGGGATGCCGTGGCTGGGGGCTTCGCTGAGGCGTACGTTGCGCTGGATGACGGTGTCGAACACCAGCTCCTGGAAGTGGCGGCGCACCTCGTCGAGCACCTGGTTGCTCAGGCGCAGGCGTGAGTCGTACATCGTGAGCAGGAAGCCCTCGATGTTGAGCCCGGGGTTGAGCTTCGACTTGATGATCTTGATGGTGTTGAGCAGCTTGCTGATGCCCTCCAGGGCGAAGTATTCGCACTGTACGGGGATGATGACCGAGTGGGCTGCCGTGAGGGCGTTGACCGTGATGAGGCCTAGCGAGGGGGAGCAGTCGATGAGGATGTAGTCGTACTCGTTGACGAAGGGCTCGAGCATGCGCTTGAGCACGGTCTCGCGGTGCTCGAGGTTGAGCATCTCGATCTCGGCTCCCACGAGGTCGATGTGTGAGGCTATCACTTCGAGACCTTCAATGTCGGTCGTGTATATGGCTTCGCGAGGGTCGCGGCCGTCGATGAGGCATTCGTAGATGGAGCAGTCCACATTGTGGATGTCCACGCCGAGGCCCGATGAGGCGTTGGCCTGAGGGTCGGCATCGATGAGCAGTACTTTCTTTTCCAGCGTGGCCAGCGAGGCGGCGAGGTTGATGGCGGTAGTGGTCTTGCCTACTCCTCCCTTCTGGTTGGCCAATGCAATAATCTTTCCCATTTTCTAATACTTACATATTGTTTCAAGCTGCGAAGTAAGCAATAATCTGTGTAATTCTGCTAAAAAACGTCCTAAACTTTCTAAAAATGTGGATAACTCCCCGTTTTTGTTAATAACTTGGGGTGGGATGTGGGCTAATGCAACTGAGTTGCAAAGTTGTGCCGTGAGGGGCAAAAGTGTTGGCAGTCTCGCAAAGTTGCAGTAATTTCGCGGTATAAAAAGAAGATAGTAATGGTGATGCTGACGTTGTCGGCTGACCTTATTTAAAAAAGTATATTATGCAAGAGATTATCAACCTCATCAATGAAATGTCGCCCTACCTGCTGCTGGGCTTCGGCATCGCTGGACTGATGCATACGTTTGTGCCTAACCGCTTGTATAGCCGCTATCTCTCGGGGCATAGCTTCCGCTCGGTGTTCTACGCTGCTGCGCTGGGCGTGCCCCTGCCGCTGTGCTCGTGCGGTGTGTTGCCTACGGCCATGTCGCTCCGCAGGGAGGGGGCCTCGAAGGGTGCCACGACACTGTCTCTTATACACATCTCCGAGCCCACGAGACTCGACGTCATCGCGTATGCCGTCTTCTGCGTGAAAAGGGGGGG
>CANBEE010000308.1 GCA_947367415.1 uncultured Bacteroidales bacterium | reverse complement strand
CATAACGACCGGTTCGCCATGGATCAGGTGAATTCCGTGAAACCGTTTATCGAATTTTAATGATCAAAAACATACATACAATGGAAAAGACCAATCTACAACTCAGCCTCTTCCGGGGCGTGAAAGATACCCAGCCGTGGCCGGTCACCCTCGACGAATTGGTGGCGATGATGCGCAGCGACCAGTCCGTGCGCGACCTTACTGACAAGCACCGCTACGCCCTCTCCGTGGGCGACAAGCAGAGCGCCAAGCGTTACAAGAGTATGATGCTCAACTTCGGCATAGCGGCACTGTTTGAGGGTGGCCGCCGATACGAGCATATCACCGGGTTTACAGGGCTATCGCTCGTGGACATCGACCACATAGCCCCCGAGGATATAGAGCGTGTGCTCACCCTCGTACATGCCGATGAACATACGCTGCTGGCTTATGTCACGATGTCGGGGAACGGGCTGCGCATCCTCTTCCGCTATGAGCCCCCCTCCAACCTCCCCCTCTATGGGGAGGCTTTGCAGACCTCGCGGACAATAAATGATAACACTCCGGATGGCTCTCCCCATAGAGGGGGAGATGCCCGAAGGCCAGAGGGGGTCTTGGGAGAGTTGGCCGCCGCTTATAAGCAAGTATTCCTCCACGGCAACTCCTATTACGAGGCGTTGACTGGCCTCCCTACCGACCACCAGTGCAAGAACGCCAACCGCATCAGCACTATCGCCTACGACGAGCACCTGTATTATAATCCCGATGCCATTCCTTTTATTGTCACGATAGAGGAGAAGAAGCCCGTGGGGAGACCCAGGAAAGTGAAAAGTGAAGAGGGAAAAGGGAAGAGTGGCCATCCCGACGAAGCACCGTTGCAAGCCCTTGCCGTAGCGAAGCAAGTACTTGCCAAGGTCGAGGCCGACGGCCTGCGCTACGAGGAGGGCAGCTACAACGCCTACACCAGCAGTGCCTGTTACGAGATGAACCGCCACGGTGTGTCCGAGGAGCAGTGCCGCAAGTGGGCGGTCAGTCACTTTGCCGACTACGACACGCCCAGCGTAGAGGCCATCGTGCACTCGTGCTACCAGCAGACCGATGAGCACGGCATCTACCTGAAGCCGAAGCGCGGGCGCAAGAAGTCAGAATCGTCCGTAGGCGATGTGCGTGACATACGCGACTACCTCACCGAGCACGAGGTAAGGTCGCGCTACAACGTCATCACCCGCAAGTATGAGATATACAACGAGGACACCGCCACCTGGTGCGAGAAGACCGACCGCATGGAGAGCACCCTCTACTGCCGCATCACCGAAGAGATAGGCAAGCGCATACTCAAGAGCGACCTCCACCAGTTGCTCGGCAGCGAGTTCTCGCCCGAGTACAACCCCTTCACGGACTACCTCACCTCGCTGCCACCCATCGCCGACGACGATGATACCGACTATATCGACCTCGTAGCCTCGATGGTGCATGTCGCCGCTGCCGATGAGGCGAAGCATCGCCGATGGTTCAAGAAATGGTTTGTCGCCATGATAGCCTCGTGGCTCGACCCCGAGGTGACCAACCACGTCATCCTCGCCTACATAGGTCGTCAAGGCATCTACAAGAGCACCTTCATGCGCCGTCTGCTGCCGCCCGTGCTCAGCGGCTACTTCTCGGTGCGCAACTATGCCAGCCGCATGGACAAGGACGACCGCCTCATGCTGGCCGAGAAGGGACTGGTGGCACTCGAAGAGATTGACAGCCTCACGCCGCGCGAGCTCAACCAGCTGAAAGCCATCGTCACCGCCGAGACCATTGACGAGCGTGATGCCTACTCGGCCAACCGCGAGAGCCGCGTGCACATAGCCTCCTTTTGTGCCACGGGCAACAACCGCCGCTTCCTCACCGACCTCACGGGTAACCGCCGTTGGCTGCCCTTCTACGTGACCGACATCGACTCGCCCTACACGCACCCCATCCCTCACGAACGGCTCTATGCACAGGCCTACGCCCTCTACCGAGCAGGCTTCCGCTACTGGTTCGAGTCCGACGAGGTGGCCGAGCTCGATGCCCACAACGCCAACTTCGAGGAGCCCAACCTGGTACAGGAACTCATCGAGACCTACTTCCGCCAACCCTACGGCGGCGAGGCCGGACAGTTCTACACCTCGGCCAACATCCTCACCGCCATCACCGCCTACTGCGGCAGCCGTGTGCAGATACGTCCGCGTGACATCTCCATCTGCATGAACCGCCTCGGCTACGTGCAGTGTCGCGTGGGCAACCTCCGGGGGTGGAACGTCGTTCCCCTCACGGGCAACGACATCCACGACAACCACTGCCTCAACGCCCACCGCAGCAGACCCGATGAAGAGTAATATCATGTATTAGGATTCTGATGGACTCTGTCATTCTGAGCAACGCGAAGAATCTCGCATAAGTCTCTTGCAAAGTCCCAGTGCGAGATGCATCACGGTGTTCAGCATGACACGAGAAGTTTGGGTTGAGCTTACGAAACTTAAAATAATTATTTCTCGTAATTATTACACGAAAAATAGCGAAAAAGGGTGTTTTGCAATCTCTAAGATTACAAAACACCCCTAGTTTATGCCATTTCTGC
>CANBEE010000307.1 GCA_947367415.1 uncultured Bacteroidales bacterium | reverse complement strand
TTCTTTCTATTTTTGTAAACCGTACCATTCTTGGGAACGTGGAGCCAATGAGAATATGAACGGTCTCATCAGGCAATACATCCCCAAAGGAACGGACTTCAGTGGAATAACCGATGAGTTTGTTGCCTGGGTTGAAGAAAAATTGAACAACAGGCCCAGAAAGAGGCTTGGTTATCTCACACCAAATGAGAAATTTAATTCAATATTAACAAATTAGAATTCGATTGCATTTGCAAGTTGAATTCGCCCAACATAAACAACTAATAAATAAAAACACATGAAAAAAGTACTTGCAATCATTCTAACATTGGCGGCCATTGCTGCTGCCACGAAAGTGTATTTCACCTTCTATGGTAATCATGGGACAGAGGTCGTGCGCCCTGCATTCGCCCTTACCGAATCGCGCAGGCTGACGCTGGAAAAGATTGTTCTGAGCAAGGTAAATACAAAACTCCATTTCTCTGTAAACACTCCTGGCAAATTGCCCGATCTGGACTCGCTGGCCATCTGTTTGCTTACAGACAATGGTGACACTATCGCTTATGAGGGTGCTGACGTGACGAGCGGTCAAGACAGCGTAACGCTTGATTTCAAGGCTTTGCCACGTTCGGCCAAGACATTTAGCCTCGTGGGCTACGACAAAGGGTGGTATGGCATACGTACGGATGGCAAAGGGTATGCCCCCCAAAAGGCGAAGGCCAGCGAATATCCGACAGATGAACCTCTGCCCGAGTATTGCATTACAGGCGACACGGCCTATATAGAGGGTCGTTTCATAGGTTTTGTCCCCGATGCCGTGGCATACTACTTCTTTGCCACACAGGACCTCGTGACAGGCCGCAACGAAGTGGTGCGCTACAGCGACAGCATCACTGGCGACTTTCTGGTCCAGAAATACGGTCTCCACAACCATGCCGTGTATTGCATCTTCCCTGGCAATGCTACGGGCGATTTCTGGTTCTTCCCCGGCTATCGCACCACGGTAACCATCGACCTTCCCGCCATCATGGCCAAGAAGTATGAACTGACGGGGCATGAGAACGTAGGCAAAGGCGTTACCTTCGGTGGGCAAACAGGCGACATCTCCCAAGTGTTGTGGGACCTCACACACATAGACTGGCAGACGGTCATAGAGCACGATGCCGCAGCTGAGATTACTTACAAGGAATACCATACCATACATTGGGACACTTTGCAGGCCCGACTGAATAACATCGAGCACAGTGCAGAGTACAACAAGCGACAGAAGCAGCTTGCCTCGCTCTTTATCCAAAAGGAGTATATAAGAAACATCATCAGATATCCCTCGTGGCTCAAGAACTCGTTGCGAAGAGCCAAGGTGAGCAATGTAGACTCGGTATATGCCTTCAAGATGGCGGATTACACGCTTGAGGACAGCCATGCTGGAGAGATAGCCCTGTTTGACCGCACATCCAACGTTGGTCTATGGGTTATACGCGATGCATCGATATTACCATATGCCTTGGCCAATGGGTTGACGGACAACCCTGTAACACATTGGATGCAAAACTTCGAGCGTGCTCAAGAGATGTGCCGCGCCATCGACATGAAGCCTTTTGCATCTGATGCCCCCGAGTGGGGTAACCCGATGCCTCCCTTTGAAGATGAGGTGCACCGCTACAATGACTACATGCGTGCCGAGACAGCCCGTTTGGAGAAGGAGCTGACTACCGATGTGAAGGTGTGCAGAGCACCAGTGAAGTATGAAGGCACCATACTCGACTATATAGCCTCCGAGTACAAAGGTAAGATAGTGCTTGTCGATTGCTGGGCAACATGGTGCGGACCGTGCAAGACAGGCATGGAGCAGATAAAAGAGTATAAGAATGAACTCAAGGATGAGCCTATAGCCTTTGTTTATCTCACCAATGGCAGCAGTCCCTATGAGACATGGAGCGATATGATCAAGAACATTTCGGGCTACCATTACCGCCTGTCCAATGACGACTGGAACACCATACCCTCCATCAACGGCATACCGCGTTACTTCCTGCTCGACGAAAAAGGAAATGTCGTCATGGATGTCGCCGGTTGGGGCAAAGACAGCCTGGAGCGCTTCAAGAGCAAGATAAATGGACTGCTGAAGGGCATGAAGCGATAGCCCGAAGCTCTGCATTCCCGTACAGAGCGTGATATACCGCCTGAACCGTGAGCCTAAGATGAAGCAAATATATCTATCTTATACTTAAATATTTATACCATTATGTACCAAAATGTACCAATTGAAGGATTGGAATGGATGATTGATATGTAAACACATTCTACGTTTCCTCGCCGATGAGTGCGTCGAGGTAGCGTTGTTCAAACTCACGCGACTCCTGTGCTGTGTGATACTCCCTCATGCAGCGCAGGAGTCTGATGTGTATATCTATCGACAGAGAGCCCCTTTTATAAGGGCATAGTAGCTGTCCTTACTGATGTGTACCATAGCACACAGGTCTCTCACACTGATGCCGAGGCATGTGACCTCATCGGCAATGACTTGCCCCAACGGGGGCAGATTCTTGAGTCGTTTTCCCATAATTGTAGTGTTTTGATTACTTCATATTGTTGGTTATGTTTGTGTTGCTAAGGTAGTAAAGAGGGTATAAAAAAG
>CANBEE010000306.1 GCA_947367415.1 uncultured Bacteroidales bacterium | reverse complement strand
ATCCTGGACCGCTTGGCACAGGGCGAAGTAGCCATTGAGTATATGTATGCCTTTGCCGAAGGAGATATGGCGCATATTGTGGTGCGCCCCACTGATATTGAATTGTGTGAGAAAGCACTTAATTAAAAAAGATAATCTATGAATAAGGAATTGTCAATGAGCCCCAATAAGATTGTGGCTTATCTGCAGAAGCCTTGTAAGGAGTTTACGAAGGCTGACATCGTGCGCTTCATCAAGGAGAACGGAATCCGTATGGTCAACTTCATGTACCCTGCGGGTGATGGCCGACTGAAGACACTCAACTTTGTGATCAACAACGAGGCTTACCTCGACGCCATCCTCACCTGCGGTGAGCGCGTGGACGGCAGCAGCCTCTTCCCCTTTATCGAGGCTGGTAGCAGCGACCTATACGTGTTGCCCCGCTTCTGCACTGCATTCGTTGACCCGTTTGCGGAACTGCCTACACTCTCAATGCTGTGCTCGTACTTCAACAAGGATGGCGAACCTCTCGAGAGTTCGCCCGAAAACACGCTGCGCAAGGCTTGCCGTGCCTTCAATGCAGTGACAGGTATGGAGTTTCAGGCGATGGGTGAGTTGGAGTACTATGTGATTGCTCCCGATGGCGGTATGTTTGCCGCTACTGACCAGAAGGGTTACCATGAGTCGGCTCCCTACGCCAAGTTCAATGAGTTCCGCACACAGTGCATGGCCTACATCGCTCAGGCTGGCGGACAAATCAAGTATGGCCACTCTGAGGTGGGTAACTTCACCATCGATGGCATGATCTATGAGCAGAACGAGATTGAGTTCCTCCCCGTGAATGCGGAGGATGCTGCCGACCAGCTCATGATTGCCAAGTGGATTATCCGTAACCTCGCCTACAAACATGGATACGATATCACCTTCGCTCCGAAGATCACTGCCGGAAAGGCTGGCTCGGGCTTGCATGTGCACATGCGCATCGTCAAGGACGGACAGAACCAGATGCTCGATGGTGGTGTGCTCTCGGCTACTGCCCGCAAGGCGATTGCCGGTATGATGGAGTTGGCACCCTCAATCACTGCATTTGGAAATACCAATCCGACCTCATACTTCCGTCTGGTGCCGCATCAGGAGGCTCCGACCAATATCTGCTGGGGCGACCGCAACCGCTCGGTGCTCGTGCGTGTACCTCTGGGATGGGCTGCCAAGAGCGATATGAGCCAGATTGCCAATCCGCTGGAACCCGTGAGCAACTACGATACGACACAGAAGCAGACCGTGGAGATGCGCTCTCCGGATGGTTCGGCTGATATCTATCAGCTCATTGCCGGACTTGCTGTGGCTTGCCGTTATGGCTTCGAACTCGACAATGCTTTGGAGATTGCTGAGAAAACCTATGTGAACGTGAATATCCACCAGAAGGAGAATGCCGAGAAGCTCAACTCACTGGCCTGTCTGCCCGATAGCTGTGAGGCTTCGGCCGACTGTCTGGAGAAGCAACGCGAGGTGTTTGAAAAGCATAACGTATTTAGTCCTGCCATGATTGATGGTATCATCAAGCGTTTGCGCTCATATGGCGACCGCACGCTGCGTGCCGACATCAACGGCAATCAGGAGGAGATGCTCAAACTGGTAAACCGCTACTTCCACTGCGGATAAGGTAAGCAGTATTTATATAGTGGATAAGAAAAGCGGGTATGTCACGTGACATACCCGCTTGTTTGTTATGGGGAGACGAGGGTTACTTTACAATCCACTCGAACACACCACCTGAGAGGCGCTTGTTCATGGTAACCTCAAGCTTGACAGCCTTGGTCTTCACGGGCTTGAAGTTTACGGTACAAGGCTCACCCTTGGCTACGGGATAGCCGTCGGGGTTCTCTACAGGTTGCCAGTTGCCGTTGGCATCCTTGTAATAGATCTTCCAACTGTCGGGGATACGGCATCCGCCCCAGGGCTGGTCGTCGAACCAGTAAACAGAACAGCTCTGTACGGTGGCTTCCTCGGGGAAGGTATAAGAGATCCACTCTGTAGAGTTGTTCTTGGGCCACCAGTGGGTGTAAGGCATGGAGCGGTCGTTGCCATCCTTTGGCACGAGGCGGTCGGCGATGCTCTGCAAGGCGGGGATACGCATGGATGAGTTGATCTTACTCAGTGAGGCCAAGGTAGCGGGAGCTGCAGGGTTGGTGGCCTTGAGGTCTTGAGGAATCCACACCTTCATGTCGCCATTGCCACGATGACACCAAGCGTAGTAGGGGATGAGCGTGAGCTTCACCTCCTCGGTAGTGAGCTTGCCCTGCTTGTCGAAGGCGAGGGTCTGGGCATCAGTGGTGAGGGTGGTGATGTTCTGTGTCTTGTAGGTGTTGAGCTTAGCCTTGCTTGCTTCGGGAATGAAGGCATCGAGGCTGCGCTGCTCGAGGGTGAACTCGGGATTCTGGTTGATGAGCACGCTCTTGATGTCGAACTTGTTGTCGGGCCACTCGGCGCAATATACGATAGGACCGCGCTCGATGCTTACCATGCCGCGGTCGGCCTCTACCTTCTCACTGGCACGTACGGTGCGGGGTTCCATGTCGAAGTGGATGGTCACTTCATCACCCTTCTTCCACTTGCGGGGAATGGTGAAGTATCCGTCCTCT
>CANBEE010000305.1 GCA_947367415.1 uncultured Bacteroidales bacterium | reverse complement strand
CACCGAGCTGAACGACGATCATATAAAGGTACAGGTAGCACGCCTGCTTGAACATGTCGGCGAAAATGATACACCTGAGGTAAAGAAAACACTTTTCGGTTGTCTTGACCTCACCACACTGAAGTGTACCGACAACGAAGAGAGCGTACTCAGCTTTGTCGAAAAAGTCAATACTCTGGACGAAGAGCACCCCGATCTTCCTCACGTAGCAGCCCTCTGTGTCTATCCCTGTTTTGCCGGTATCGTCAACGAATCATTACAGGCTGAGGGAGTAGAAGTAGCTTGTGTCAGTGGCGGATTCCCCTCTTCCCAAACATTCATGGAGGTGAAGATTGCCGAAACCAGCCTCGCTTTGCACGAGGGAGCAACAGAGATTGACGTGGTTATCCCCGTAGGAAAGTTCCTTAGCGGCGACTACGAAGGCATGTGCGACGAGATCGAGGAGCTCAAGTCCATCTGCGGCGACCGTTCCCTGAAAGTCATCCTCGAAACTGGAGCGCTGATACGTGGCCGAGAACGACACACCCGAGGTAAAGAAACTCCTCTTCAACTGCATCGACCTCACCACCCTGAAGACCGAGGACAGCGAGGAGAGCGTGCTGAAGTTTACCGAGCGCGTCAACGACTTTGAGGATAAGTATCCCGACCTGAAGAATGTGGCTGCCATCTGCGTATATCCCTGCTTTGCCAAGATCGTGAGCCAGTCGCTCGAGGTAGAGGATGTAAACATCGCTTGCGTATCGGCAGGATTCCCCTCATCGCAGACCTTTACCGAGGTGAAGGTGGCCGAGACAGCCTTGGCACTGGCCGATGGCGCTACGGAGATCGATATCGTCATCCCGGTGGGCAAGTTCCTCAGTGGAGACTATGAAGGAATGTGCGATGAAATCGAGGAAATCAAGACCATCTGCGGTGAGCGTCATCTCAAAACTATCCTCGAGACAGGTGCACTGAAGACTGCCGAGAACATCATGAAGGCCTCTATCCTCTCTATGTATAGCGGTGCCGACTTCATCAAGACCTCTACCGGCAAGCAGGAGCCTGCCGCCACACCTGAGGCTGCCTATGTGATGTGTCGTGCCATCAAGGCCTACTACGAGCAGACCGGCCGCAAGGTGGGCTTCAAGCCTGCAGGTGGCATCAACTGCGTGAACGACGCCCTCGTGTACTATACCATCGTGAAGGAGGTGCTCGGTGAGGAATGGCTCAATAATCATCTCTTCCGCCTCGGCACCAGCCGTTTGGCCAACTTGTTGCTGAGCGAGATTGTGGGTGAGACCGTGAAGTTCTTTTAATATAATAATGAAAAAAGTCAAAATCACCGCCTTGCGCCGCTCGTGCTACCCCGATTTGATGGAGCAGTACGAGAACCCTATAGAGCATGCTTGCGATGTCTGCTTGGGTCAGAGCTTCATCTCAGAAGATGGAGAGCGACCCGAGGGACTTTGCGAGAGTGCATGGGAGTCGATGCGAACGTTTGTGGAGGAGCTGGCTCGTGGAGGCGGCAACTTCTACGACGGGTGGATGAAGAATCCACACTCAGCGATGATATCCTGCAACGATGGCTTCCGTCCGGTAAGCTTTTATATTGAAGTGGTGGAGTGAGCGGATGAGTCACTAAAGGTTCCGCATTACTTCTTTCTATTTATCACCGCATCCATATAGGCGATGAGAGCATTTTTGACGTTTTCATCAATGTTTTCTGGCAGTAGTGCAAGCGCTTTCTGGCGATACTTCTGCATCGTCTGCTCGGCATACTCAATACCGCCACACGCCTTGGCAAAGGTGATGAGTTCGTTGATTTCGATGTCAGAGAGTTCGCCCTCCTTGAGGCGGTCTATCATGGTGCGGATGTGCTCGTCGCCCTGTGTGCGCACAGCATAGATGATGGGCAGCGTGAGCTTGCCTTCGCGCATATCGTTGCCTGTGGGCTTGCCCACATCATTACTAAAGTAGTCGAAGATATCGTCGCGTATCTGGAAACAGATACCGATATATTCACCTATCTGGCGGGCACGGGCCACATCCTCGGCCGATGCGCCTACTGAGAGTGCACCTATCTCGGCACAAGAAGAGAAGAGCGAAGCCGTCTTTTTGCGGATAATCTCAAGGTACACCTCCTCAGACACCAGCTTCTCGTGGCTGTGAAACATCTGGAATATCTCCCCGTCGGAGAGTGTCTGACCCAGTGAACCCACGATATTGGTGATGCGGTTGTCGCCACAGCGGCCGGTGAAGACCAGTGCTGTAGAGAGCAGGTAGTCGCCCACGAGCACCGCCAACTTGTTGTTGTAGATGGCGTTCACCGATGCCTGTCCGCGGCGCTGCATGCTGTCGTCCACTACATCGTCGTGCACGAGGCTGGCGGTGTGCAGGAGCTCCAGTGCCAGGGCGGCGCTATAGGTGGAATCCACGATTTCACCAAACATCTTACCGAAGAGCAGCACCATCATCGGGCGCATCTGCTTACCGCGCTGCTTGTTGACGTGGAGGATAATCTCGCGCAGCAGCGGATTGGGATTCACGGCGAGGTCATCCTGCATCTTCTTGAAGATGGCAAATTCGGCTTCGATAGGCTGTAATATTGTCTGCAATGCGTCCATACGAGTGGGATACTAAACTGAATTGCCCACAAAATTAAT
>CANBEE010000304.1 GCA_947367415.1 uncultured Bacteroidales bacterium | reverse complement strand
AATGGTTGAGAGCCAACAGCTAACAGCCAACGGCTAACAGCTAACAGCTAACGGCTAACAGCATCCAACTCAAGCAGTACCGTCATTCCCGGACGGAGCCCCTCGACAGGGGTGACCGGATGCAGGCGGACCTCGAAGGTGCGCATATCGTAGCTGCCGGCTTGGCGGGTCGACTTCCATGTGGCAAAGCTGCCAAGCGGACTGATATAGTAGACTTCGAGGGATATGTCGGTGCGGGCCAATGCCGGCACGGAGGCGATGTAGCGGCGGCCCATGCGGATATGGGGCATGAGGTCTTCGCGCACATTGAAGACTACATAAGAGTCATCGAGCGTCACGAGGGTCATGATGGGGGCACCGGGGGCCACGAGTTCGCCCCGCTTGGGGTATACGTTGGCAATCTGCCCATCGGCAGGGGCCGTCAGCTTGGCATCCACGAGCAGTGCCGCCACCTCATCGACGGTGCTCGCAGCAGCCTCCACGATGTTGCGGCTTGCCTCACGGTCCTCGCGCCTCGCCCCATCGACCGCCAAGCGATACTGCTCATAGGCCGAGCGTTCGGTGGCACGAGCCGATAGCATCGCCGCCTCGGCTTCATCGTAGCGCTGGCGAGCCACCACGCTATCGCGATACAACACACCTACGCGCTCGTAGGTCTTCTCTGCAAGGTCGGCCTGGCTCTTAGTCGCCTGCCACAACTGATAGGCCGAGGCCACCACCTCGCTGCGGGTGCCGGCATCCACCTTGCGATTCTCCTCCTTGGTAGCCTGATGCAGCGCCTCGCTCTTGCGGTACTGCGCCTGCACGATGGGGCTGTTGATGACCACGAGCGTATCGCCCCGACACACATCATCACCCTCGCACACAAGGAAGGAATCGACACGCCCTAGCAGCTTGCCGCTGATGCGTATCTCGGTGGCTTCTACCTCGCCCTGCAGCGTTATGGCGGACTTATGCGTCAGCAGCAATCCGGCAACGGTAACGACAATCATCGCAGCAAGCAAGGCCACGAAAGCGATGAAGAGGTATTTACGGTTCTTTTCCATATATCATATAATCATCGAATTCATCCGTCATACCACATAGCGCCAGCAGGTTGGCCAACGCCACATCGTAGCCATAGTAAGCAGCCAAGCGGGCAAGGCGCACCTCAGACAAGGCATTCTCGGCATCAACCACCTCGGTGGACGTGGCCATACCCTCGGCAAAAGCCATGCACCGCATGCGCAGCAGTTCCTCGGCCAGCGCAATACTGCTGTCGAGCACCTTCACCTCATCATATATGCGCAGCAGGATGGCATACAGCTCGGTCACCGCAACAGAGAGCTCCCCCTCGGCATCCTCGCGTGTCCACGCCAACGTCTGCCGCGCAAGGCGTGTCTGCGCTATCTGGCTCTCACGCTCCAATCCGTCGAACAGATTCCACGTGAACCCCACACCGATAATGGTGCGCGGCAACAGGTTGCTGGGCAAGCCATGGGCATAGAGCGTCTGCTTGCCAAAGAGCGCCACATCGGGCAGGTAGCCACCAAAGTCCATACGCAACTTGTCGTGAGCCATCAGCTCCTCCAGGTGCAGAGTGCTCAATGTGGGGTTGCTGCTATGCATGGCGGCAGTGAAGGTCGACAGCGCAGGCAACTGCTCATTGACAAACAAGGGCGACGAAGGCATTATCAGCTGCAAACTATCGGCCATGCCCAGCAACTGCTTCAGCGTAATCTGCGCCGTCAGCACCGCACTCTTGGCACGGCCCCATTCACGGGAAGCCTCCTCCATATTCACTTGGGCAAACAATCGGGTAGCCTTGTCAACCATCCCCACCGACTCCATCTGCCGGGCATTGCTGTAGTGTCGCTGCAGCCCCTCATAGCGCATACGGCACACCAGCTCTGTCTGCTGCGCCAAGGCAAGCCCATAGTAGCGCTCCACGAGCAGCACCACCTCGGCAGCCATCAGCTGCCGTCTGTTGACCTCGGCGGCATCGACCATCCTGCGCGAAATCTTGTCGGCATACCATCGCTTGCCCCCACTGAAAGCCACCCACTCGGCGGTGAGCCCGATAGAAGCAATGTTTCGGGGTAGCAACGGAAAGGTGAGCGTATACTCCCCCACCCTGTCGAGCAACCCCGTGATGAGTTGCTCCGACGGCAATATCTGCTGCACGTAATCCTTTGCAGGGTCGGTGAAACGCGAGAGAGGCTGGCGCACCTCGACCTCCTCGGACAGATGGGCATACAACCCATCGGCCTGCAGATGTGGCCACCAAAGAGCACGCACCTTGCCCTGCTCATGGCGTGCCATCGCCACAGTACCCTCGGCAGCTTTGAGCGCCTCGTTGGCCTGCAACATATGCGACCTTGCCTCAGCATAACTGATGGTCAGCGTCTGAGCACGTACACCCTGCATCGTCAGCATACCCATCAGGCCAGCAAGCACGATAGTCTTCATACATCAATCCATTAACATTTCTACTATTTCCCATAACATACCACCCAACCTTTTGTTTTATCATTGCTGTGCAAGGAAGAAATTAGGCTGCGCCTCGGAATGCTTACGCTCGACTCGTTCGAGAAATATTCAAATAAATTTGATACTTCTCTCGGCTTGCACTAATTTTGTACCGCAATTGAAAAAAGTGATGATTTATCCGAGC
>CANBEE010000303.1 GCA_947367415.1 uncultured Bacteroidales bacterium | reverse complement strand
GCCTCGAAACCTTCCGCACATGGGCACCGACACCACCTATGGGATGGAACTCGTGGGATTGCTATTACAGTTCGGCCAACGAGAAGGTGGTGATGGACAATGCGCGCTACATTGCCGAGAAGGGGCTCGACGAGTATGGATGGGAGTATGTGGTACTCGACATCCGCTGGTATGCCAATCACCCCAGCCTCGGTGGTGGCAACTATAACCAACGCGGCGATCAGGACTGCGTGCTTGATGAGTATGGCCGCTACCTACCTTCGCCTTCGCGATTCCCCTCGTGCATGGTCGATGGAGTAAACCAGGGCTTCAAGGCCATGGCCGACTCAATACACCGCATGGGACTGAAGTTTGGCATACACATCATGCGCGGACTGCCCAAGTATATCCTCAACAATCCTTCGGCCTATAAGCTCAAGGGCAGCGAGAGCACTTCGTGGAGCCAAGTATACACCAACACCACACCTGAGTGTACCTGGCTGAAGGATAACCTCACCATACAGAATAACGAGGCAGGGCAGCTCTATTACAACAGCATCTTTGACCTTTATGCCGAGTGGGGCGTGGACTTCATCAAGATTGACGACCTGAGCCGTCCCTTCCACACCGACGAGATACGTATGATACGTAAGGCCATAGACCAGACGGGACGCCCCATTGTGCTCTCGCTGAGCCCCGGTAAGACCCAGTTTGAGTATGCACAGGACTGCCTTGACAATGCCAACATGTGGCGCATGATGGACGACCTGTGGGATACCTGGAGTGGCGTGGACCTCGTATTCCGCGAGGCTGCCGAATGGGCCCAATATGCTCGCCCTGGCAACTATGCCGACTGCGACATGCTGCCCTTGGGACACATCGCTGCTACCATCGGCGATCCGGGCTACTGCAGTGCCGACAAGGGACATTGGACCAACCTCACCCAAGACGAGCAATACACCGTGATGACGCTTTGGGGCATCTGCCACTCGCCGCTCTTCTTCGGCGGTGACATGACGAAGAACGACGACTTCACCAACTCGCTGCTCACCAACGAGGAGTATCACCAGATGCACAAGTATGGCGTGGAGGCACACGAGGTGTCTACCAATGAGGATAACGGACACACCGTGTGGACTAGCATAGACCCCGCCACAGGAAACCGCTACCTAGCACTCTTCAACCGCGCCACCACACGTTGGGTCGAAGGCAGCAAGGCGCTCTACTGCAGCGAGACGGTGGCTTACACTACTGACGGACACGCCGTAGAGGTCGACATCAAATGGCCAGAAGGAAGCAAACAACTGGTTCTCGTGGTGGACGACGGCGGCGACAACTACAACTACGACCATGGCGACTGGATAAACCCCACCCTCGTGCTTGCCGACGGCAGTGAGGTGGAGCTCACAGGCAAGTATCTCACACGCACCTATACGGCATCCTACTTCAACCGCGTCAATGAGAATAAGAACGTAGACCATGGTGGTGCCATGAAGGTGCTGGGACAGACCTACGAGCGCGGATTCTCTACCGATGCCAATGCAGCACTCTTCTTCACCATCCCCGACGATATGGAGGTGGTGCGCTTCAAGGCGCTCGCAGCAGCCGATGATAGTGGCATAGGACAGACGGGATCGACCACCACACTGCGCTTCATGGTGTTTGATCAAAACCCCATCACCAGCGAAACAGCGGCCTATGCTGCACGTTCGGGACTCATCTCACGCACAGGCACCAAATCGGCCATGCTCGAAGCCGACATCACAGGCTCAGAGCAGCTCATCATCAAGGTGAGCAATGCTGGCGACGGATTTGCCTACGACCGCGCCAACCTCATCAACCCCGTGCTCATCGACAAAGAGGGCAACGAGACATCACTCACTACCTATAAGCATACCTCATACACCTCGGAGTGGGGCAGCCTACATGTCAACCGCAATGTAGAGGGAGGCGCGCTGGTAGTGGAAGGAAAGACCTACAGCCTTGGACTGGGACTGAATGCCGAGTGTACACTCATCTATGACCTACCCAAGGGACACGACTACGTGAAGTTCAGCGCGCTGTGTGGCTATGACTCCAGCTGCGATCGCGACAACACCAGTTCGTCGGGCACCACAATGGAGTTCCTCATCCCACGCTCTCAGCCCAAAGCGGCTACCATCAGCGTCGATCTCACTCAGTTTGGATATGGGGCCGATGAGGAAGTTCCCCTCCACGACATCTGGGCCAATGAGAGTGCGGGTACCACAAGCGGCACACTCAGCGTCGAGGTACCGAGACACGGAGTTAAGCTCTACCGCCTGGGCGATAATATTCCTCAAGGCATAGACAGAGAGAACATAAGCTATCCCTCGTCACCCGACATCTACACGCTGCAGGGCATGAAGCTCAACAACGCTGCTCATGAACTCTCTAGAGGAATCTACATCGTTGAGGGGAAGAAGATGGTAGTCAAGTGAACAGACATAAGTGAGATTATTACGAGCCGCAAAAACATTGCGGCTCGTTTTTTTTGGTGGTAATATTCTCTATGGCTCACCCAGGTACTCGAAGATCAGTTGCACCTGACGGCGCGTGAGTCGGCGCGAGGCGCGTTGGTATCCTACTCGCTCCAGCTCAGGGAGCAGGCCGTGGGCGGAGGTGATGTACTTGTGAAGCAGGCACAGGGCCGAGGAGC
>CANBEE010000302.1 GCA_947367415.1 uncultured Bacteroidales bacterium | reverse complement strand
TGGCCACCCTATTATCATTTATGTTAACCCTCGTGGATTAGTCTTTCAACTTCGCCTTGAGGTACTCGCGGTTGAGGCGAGCGATGTTGCTGATGCTTACGCACTTGGGGCACTCTGCCTCACAGGCACGAGTGTTGGTGCAGTTACCGAAGCCGAGCTCATCCATCTTGGCAAGCATAGCCTTGGCACGGCGTGCAGCCTCTACCTGACCCTGGGGAAGGAGGGCGAGCTGGCTCACCTTGGCTGATACGAAGAGCATAGCAGAACCGTTCTTACAAGCAGCTACGCAAGCACCGCAACCGATACATGCTGCTGCGTCCATAGCCTCGTCAGCGATGGGCTTAGCGATGGGAATGGCGTTAGCATCGGGGATACCACCGGTGTTCACTGACACGTAACCACCAGCCTGCATGATCTTGTCATAAGCAGAGCGGTCAACCATCAAGTCGCGGATCACGGGGAAGCCTGCTGAGCGCCAGGGCTCTACGGTGATGGTGTCGCCATCCTTGAAGCGGCGCATGTAGATCTGACAGGTGGTAGCACCTGTAGCGGGGCCGTGGGGGTGACCATTGATGTAGAGTGAGCACATACCGCAGATACCTTCACGACAGTCGTGGTCGAAGGCAATGGGTTCCTTGTTCTCGTTGATCAACTGCTCGTTGAGGATGTCGAGCATCTCGAGGAAAGAGGTATCGCCGGGGATATCTTTCATCTGGTAGGTTTCAAATGCGCCTTTCTCCTTAGGACCTCTCTGGCGCCAAACCTTAAGTGTGAAACTTATATTCTTGTCCATGATTTTCTTCGTTTTTAAGATTTATAGTTACGTGTCTGTACCTTGATGTACTCGTAGTTGAGCGGCTCCTTGAGGAGTTCAGGCTTCTTGCCCTCACCCTCGTACTTCCAGCAAGCAACGTATGAGAACTCATCGTCGCGGCGCAGTGCCTCGCCTTCGGGAGTCTGGTACTCTTCACGGAAGTGGCCACCGCATGACTCTTCGCGGTTGAGCGCGTCATAAGCCATGAGCTTGCCAGTCTCGATGAAGTCCCAAAGGCGGAGTGCCTTCTCGAGCTCGATGTTGAGCGAGTCAGCCTCACCGGGGATGCGGAGGTCGCTCCAGAATACCTTCTCAAGAGCTGTGATCTTCTCGATAGCGGTCTTGAGCGATGCATCGGTACGAGCCATACCCACGAAGTCCCACATGATGTGGCCGAGCTCCTTGTGGATAGAGTCTACAGAACGTGTACCCTTGATAGCCATGAGCTTGTTGATCTTGTCCTGAACCTCCTTCTCGGCCTGTACGAACTCGGGCAGGTCGGTAGAGAAGCGGGGAACCTGGATCTGGTCGCTGAGGTAGTTCTGGATAGTGTAGGGGAGCACGAAGTAACCGTCAGCAAGACCCTGCATGAGAGCAGAAGCACCGAGACGGTTAGCACCGTGGTCAGAGAAGTTAGCCTCACCGATAGCGAAGAGACCGGGGATAGAGGTCTGCAACTCGTAGTCAACCCAGATACCACCCATGGTGTAGTGGATAGCGGGGAAGATCATCATAGGAGTCTTGTAGGGGTTCTCGTCGGTGATCTCCTCGTACATGTCGAAGAGGTTACCATAGCGAGCACGTACTACATCCTCACCGAGACGCTCGATAGCGTACTTGAAGTCGAGGAATACGGCGAGACCTGTATTGTTAACACCGAAGCCTGCATCGCAACGCTCCTTAGCAGCACGTGAAGCCACGTCACGGGGAACGAGGTTACCGAAGGCGGGATAGCGACGCTCGAGGTAGAAGTCGCGGTCCTCATCGGGGATATCATTAGGCTTCTTGGTACCTGCCTGGAGAGCCTTGGCATCTTCGAGCTTCTTGGGTACCCAGATGCGACCGTCGTTACGGAGTGACTCAGACATCAATGTGAGCTTTGACTGCTTGTCACCGTGTACGGGTACGCAGGTGGGGTGGATCTGTGCGAACGCGGGGTTAGCGAAGTAAGCACCCTTGCGGTAGCACTGCATAGCAGCAGAGCCGTTGCTACCCATAGCGTTGGTAGAGAGGAAGAAGGCGTTACCATAACCACCGGTACCGATAACTACGGCGTGGGCAGAGAAACGCTCGATCTTACCTGTCACGAGGTTGCGGGCGATGATACCACGAGCACGGCCATCGATAATCACGAGGTCGAGCATCTCGTAGCGGGTGTAGAGCTCTACGTTGCCCAACTCAACCTGGCGGCTGAGTGCTGAGTAAGCACCGAGGAGGAGCTGCTGACCGGTTTGGCCGCGGGCATAGAATGTACGGGATACCTGAGCACCACCGAATGAACGGTTGTCGAGCAAGCCGCCGTACTCGCGAGCGAAGGGAACACCCTGTGCTACGCACTGGTCGATGATGGCGTTAGATACCTCAGCGAGGCGGTATACGTTTGCCTCACGTGCACGGTAGTCACCACCCTTGATGGTATCGTAGAAGAGACGGTATACAGAGTCACCGTCGTTCTGGTAGTTCTTAGCAGCATTGATACCGCCCTGTGCAGCGATAGAGTGTGCACGACGGGGAGAGTCCTGGATGCAGAAGTTCTTTACCTTGAAGCCCATGGCGCCGAGCGAAGCGGCAGCAGAGGCACCGGCAAGACCTGTACCCACAACGATAATATCCAACTTACGCTTGTTGGCGGGGTTCACCAACTT
>CANBEE010000301.1 GCA_947367415.1 uncultured Bacteroidales bacterium | reverse complement strand
TTTATTTTGTTCTCCTCTCGGCTTGTTGTATCTTTGTAATCACAAATATAATAAGGAAGAATATGACTGAACAGCTTTTTTCAACTCTCCCGTATAAAGTGGCCGACATGACGTTGGCCGAGTTTGGACACAAGGAAATCGACATGGCCGAGCATGAGATGCCGGGCCTGATGGCGCTGCGCGAGAAGTATGGCGACAGTAAACCGCTGGCAGGGGCTCGAGTGATGGGCTCGCTGCATATGACCATACAGACGGCCGTGCTCATCAAGACGCTCAAGGCGCTGGGTGCCGAGGTGCGCTGGTGCTCATGCAACATCTACTCAACACAAGACCATGCCGCTGCTGCCATTGCCGACCTCGGCGTGCCCGTGTTTGCATGGAAGGGCGAGACGCTGGCCGACTACTGGTGGTGCACGCTGCAGGCGCTGAACTTCGGCGACGGCAAGGGTCCCAACGTGATCGTTGACGACGGTGGCGACGCTACGCTGATGATACACCTGGGCGTGGATGCCGAGAAGGATGCGGCAGTGCTCGACACCCCGTCGGGCGGTGAGGATGAAGCTGAGCTGAAGGCTATACTCAAGCAGGTGCTGGCCGAGCAGCCGGGCTTGTGGACCGCCATGGCCAAGGAGATACGCGGCGTGAGCGAGGAGACGACCACGGGTGTGCACCGCCTGTACCAGATGAAGGAGGAGGGCAAGCTGCTGTTCCCCGCCTTCAACGTGAACGACTCGGTGACGAAGAGCAAGTTTGACAACCTCTACGGCTGCCGCGAGTCGCTGGCCGATGGTATCAAGCGCGCTACCGACGTGATGATTGCCGGCAAGGTGGCTGTGGTATGCGGCTATGGCGATGTGGGCAAGGGTTGTGCACATAGCCTGCGCTCATACGGTGCCCGTGTGCTGGTGACCGAGATTGACCCCATCTGTGCACTGCAGGCTGCCATGGAGGGATTCCAGGTGGTAACCATGGAGGAGGCTTGCTCGCAGGGCAACATCTTCGTGACCACGACAGGCAACATCGACATCGTGCGCATAGAGCACATGACCGCGATGCCCGACCAGGCTATCGTGTGCAACATAGGCCACTTCGACAATGAGATACAGGTGGAGGCGCTGAAGAACTATCCCGGCATACGTCGCGAGAACGTGAAGCCGCAGGTAGACCGCTACTACTTCCCCGACGGGCACAGCATCATCCTGCTCGCCGACGGACGTCTGGTGAACCTGGGCTGCGCTACGGGTCACCCCTCATTCGTGATGAGCAACTCGTTTACCAACCAGACACTGGCACAGATAGAGCTCTACGGCAAGCAGTACCCCATCGACGTGTATCGCCTGCCCAAGCACCTCGACGAGGAGGTGGCTCGCCTGCACCTGGAGCGCATAGGCGTACACCTCACCACACTCACACAGGCACAGGCCGACTATATAGGTGTGAAGGTGGAGGGCCCTTATAAGGCGGAGCACTACCGATATTAAGCAGTGGCCTCCCCCTTCCCCTCCCGAGGAGGGGTGATGCAGGCCTTATACTATAATTGCCTAATATAAATTAAAATATCCTCCGCTAACCTTTCTACGATAGCTGGAATTCCCCTCCTCGGGAGGGGTTAGGGGAGGCCCCATTACTAATGACTTCTGTTTGCGTATACTGTGCCTCGAGCACACAGATAGATGAGAAATATTTCCGTGCCGCCGAGGAGCTGGGACGCCTGATTGCCGGGCATGGCCTGACACTGATTACCGGAGCGGGCAAGCTGGGCTTGATGAACACCATCGAGAATGCGGCCCTCGAGGCTGGCGGCAAGGTGACGGGCGTGATACCCACCTTCATGGTGCGCGAAGGATGGCACCACGAGGGGCTGACCGAGCTGATAGAGACACCCTCGATGCACGAGCGCAAGCAGACGATGGCCAACCTCTCGGACGGCATCATCGCCCTGCCGGGCGGATGTGGCACCATGGAGGAGCTGCTCGAGATCATCACTTGGAAGCAGCTGGGACTCTACGTGAACCCCATCGTCGTGCTCAACGTAGACGGATTCTACGATGCGCTGCTGGCTCAGCTGGAGAAGGCGGTGGAGGAGAACTTCATGCGCACCATCCATGCCGATATATGGAAGGTGGCCACCACGCCTGCCGAAGCTATGGAGATGCTGCTCAGCACACCGAAGTGGGACAAGAATATACGCAAGTTTGCAGCAATATAAGAATATCAACGCCAGTATACACCGATGGAAACGGCCGAAATGACAATGTGGGCAGAGCGTGTGCAGGGTATCCCTCAGCACATTCCCTTGTATGCCAACGACTGGTTCATCGGTGTGTGGCTGCTGTGTACCTTCCTCTTGGCCTCACTGCTGGCCGACAAGAGCAGCTATGTAGGCAATATGGCCAAGGCCTTCTTCCTTCCCCGAGGATTCTCTGATAGCGAGGCCCGCAACTCGAGTGTCGTCAGGAACCGCATCCTCATGCTCCTCATGGCATGCCTGACCATGGCGCTGCAGGCGACAGCGTACGTCGTACAGTATAGGGCAGATGATGGGCAGGGACATCTGCTGCTGGCATTCCTCTTCGCTATTTTCCTGCTTGGATACCTGCTCAAGCAGGGGGTATTCCTGCTCATCAACCATATCTTCTTCGACCGCTTCAGGGCAAGCGTCTGGAAGCAATGCTACCGGGATTGGCTGCTCCTGACGGGGGTAATCTCCTACC
>CANBEE010000300.1 GCA_947367415.1 uncultured Bacteroidales bacterium | reverse complement strand
TCGGGAGATGTGTATAAGAGACAGAAATAATGCCCTATTATTATACACACTCGCGCTTTCGAGACAGAGCAAAGTAACTGCCTACTGCCTACTGTCTGCGAATACCTGCGCTCGCGCGTGGCGCATGCGCATTATGCGTGTAGAGCGGCGTCAATGAGTTAGGTTGAATGATGATTGCTCCACGGCTCGCCGCGCCGCGCTCAACGGCTACCGCGTGGCACGAAATGCCGATTTTGCGAAAATATTTTTTCGCGCTGTGGGTCAGTGAGTTGCGTGTAATTAGTTTCCATTAGTTCGCATCGTATTTTGCCGATGCAGTACCTTTGCAATGTCATTAGATGACAAGCGAGTTTCGGCTGCTCTCGCTGAGCATGAAAGCTAGCATTCATGCGCTCGTTGGCACGAAACTTGAAGCGTAGAAGAAGAACAAAAAAGCAACCCATTATTAACCCGAGCTCGAAGATTCGCGAATAGTCATCCGGAGGCAATTTAGAATTCAGAACTCACATTCAGAATTACCAACATGATTACCTACAAAGTATCCAAAGTGAAGAACCCCGGCAAGAATGCAGTAGAAGGTACCCTGTACTTCGCCGCCAAGGTACTCCTAAAATAACAAACACTTCTGTGTCATCCCGCAGCGCGAGGGATCCCTCACAAATGTTCGGATGACACTATACATTAAACCCTAAACTCTAAGCCCTAAACCCTAAACGAACTCCACCTTCTCTATCAGCACGGTGGCATAGGCCGAGATGCCCTCTTCGCGACCTGTGAAGCCAAGCTTCTCGGTGGTGGTAGCCTTGATGGTGACATCTTCTTCGTCGATACCCATCACATCGGCCAGCGTCTGCTGCATGAGGGGGATGTGGGCTTTCAGCTTGGGGCGTTCGGCGCAGATGGTGGCATCGATGTTGCCCACACGGAAGCCTTTGGTGGCGATGAGCTCTATGGTGCGACGGAGCAGTATCTTGCTGTCGATGTTCTTGAACTCGCCCGCATTGTCGGGGAAGTGGTAGCCTATGTCGCGCATGTGGGCTGCACCCAGCAGGGCATCGCAGATGGCATGGATGAGCACATCGGCATCGGAGTGGCCCAGAAGGCCCCGGTCATGTTCAAGGCGTATGCCACCTAACCAAAGTTCACGGTTCTCGGCAAATTTGTGGACGTCGAATCCGAATCCTACACGTATCTTCATTTACAATTCTACTAGTTACAATTTTACAATTGATTTACAACTTGGTGGCTTTGACAGTTTATAGAACCGCGAAATTGAAAATGTTGTTTACACGGGTCGCGCAGTGGATGGTGATTCTGTAAATTGTCAGATTTGGAAAATCGGTGTCATCTTCCCATAATCTCGCGTATGCCATCCATGTCGAACGACAGGGTGAAGCGCAGCGTCTGGTCGAGCGGGTTGCTCTGCGCCATGGAGATGAGGTAGGCTGCATCGAGTGAGAATACATTCATCTTGAAGCCTGTGCCGAGGGTGAAGTATTTGCGGTTGCCCTTGTACTCGTTCTCGTAGTGGTAGCCTCCACGGAGGAAGAACTGGTTGTTGTAGGCATACTCCACACCGGCTCCCCAGTAAATCTCCTGCAGCTCCTCGCGGAAACCTCCGGGGGCATCGGCAAAGGACTGGAAGATACCGGCAATGGGGGAGATGTCGTTGTAGCCTCCGGCATCGAGCCAGGACTGATATTCTGAGGCGTAGGAGTAGCTGTCGTCAATGAAGTCCTCACCGAACTCTTCGTTCAGGAACTGACGGTACGAGGGCTTGGTGGGTACCATGAGTTTGTTGACGTCGGCGCTGAAGGAGATGGTGTTGTATTCGTCGATGGGCACCAGGATGGAGGCACCAAGGCGCAGGTTGGTGGGGATGAACTGGTTGGTGTTGCCACCGTCATACGAGATCTTGCTACCGATGTTGGAGGCGTTGAGACCGAGGTTGAAGAGGCACTCGCGGCGGCCCAGCATCACGTAGTTGGTGTAGAACATGGCGATGTCGGCCGCAAAGGCTTGACCCGAAGTGATGTCCTCATCGTAGTTGTACTGGAGGTCGGAGTGTATGAAGCGCAGACCTACAGCTGCCGAGAAGGTCTCTGATAACATGCGTGAGTAGGCAAAGTCGATGGCCATCTCATAGGGGCGGATAACGTAGTTGTCGGCATATACATCGCCCAGCGAGAAGTAGGTGAGCGAGCCGCTGATGGCCTGGTAGTCGCCTATGCGGTAGTAGCCTACGAGGTTGGCAAGGTCGATGTCGCTCACGAGCTGGCGCAGCCAGGGGGTATAGGCGAGCGAGAAGCCTGCCGGACTGATGGCGAAGGGGTACTTCGCGGGGTTCCAGTACTGGGAGTTCACGTCGGGGTCGGTGGCGGCACCTACGTCGCCCATGGCACCGGCCCGTGAGTCGGGAGCTATGGAGAGCGAGGTGACGCCCGTAAGTACGGGGTTGAACATGTCTTTCTGTGCCATTGCCGAGGTGGCAAGCAGTATGGCGGATAGTATCAAGAGTGTTTTCTTCATATTTATATTTACTATTTACAAATAACAGGTTGCTTTAATCTCTAAACTCTAAACCCTAAACTTTATTGCCTTCGTCAGCGCAAAATCGTCAGTTTCTTGGCTCGGCTGGTCGACTTGCCGCTTGCCGAGGTTACGGTGACGCGATACAGGTATACGCCCGAGGCGAGGGGCTGGCCTGCCGAGGTGCAGAGGCCCCAGTCGGCGGT
>CANBEE010000299.1 GCA_947367415.1 uncultured Bacteroidales bacterium | reverse complement strand
TCGTAGGGGAGGGCCTTGTGCCCTCCCGCCAAAAGCTCCCCCTCGAAGATAGTTGTCATTGCGAGCTCGTCGAAGCACAAGCCACAATGCTCCATTTTCCGCAAGCGGAAAATTCCACCTGTGCCTTGGCTTCTCCTCTCCCCACAAAGGCCATTCGCCTTTGCGGGGTCCCCATTTGAGCCTCCAACCTTCATTTGCAGAAAAATCCCTCGGCGGTACCTAGTCGTAAGATTTTGGTTTGGGCACTTTCCGGAACGGGGAGTGTCCGTTCTTTTTTACAAGCTTTCTGATTTGTATTTTTCTTTTCTGTATGAGAATAGCAATTTATCAAATCTGTAAGCAGTAGCAGGAACCGAGGCAAGTCCGGTGTGACCCCGTCCCCCGCAAGGGGTCAGCATCCGGCGCAGCGCTCGGACGGAAAAGGCCTATATCATAAAATCACCAAAAAGTTAAGAAATTTCGACCGAACAAAACCGACACATCAATTTTCAATTTTCAATTAAAAAAATGAACACCATCCTCAAATACTTCCCCGACCTCACCGAGAAGCAACAGGCACAATATGCCCAGCTCTACGACCTATACACCGACTGGAACTCAAAGATCAATGTCATATCACGCAAGGACATCGAGAACCTCTACGAGCACCATGTGCTCCACTCGCTCGGCATAGCCAAGGTCATACGTTTCACCCCCGGCACCCGCATTCTCGACATCGGCACTGGGGGCGGATTCCCCGGCATCCCCCTGGCCATCATGTTCCCCGAGGTACAGTTCCACCTCGTCGACAGCATCGGCAAGAAGATACGCGTTGCCACCGAGGTGGCCCAAAGCATCGGGCTGGAGAATGTCACCTTCCGCCATTGCCGCTGCGAGGAGGAGAAGGGTCTGTTCGACTTCGCCGTGAGCCGTGCCGTCATGCCCCTCGAGGACCTGCTTAAGATATGCCGCAAGAACATCGCGAAGGAGCAACACAACAGCTACCCCAACGGTCTCTTCTGCCTCAAGGGCGGCGAGCTACAGCACGAGACACGTGCCTACAAGCATATCGTAGAGCTCACCAACCTGAAAGACTACTTCCGCGAGCCCTACTTTGCCGAGAAGAAGGTAGTGTATGTCACGATAAAGTAACTCCACGCCCCGTCAGACCTTAGCGGAACGCAAATGGGAAAGCTATGACTACGAGGTTTCGCACCGTAATATATCTGTTCCTTCTCGCCACCCTCTGCATGGGGTGTGGCGGGCATGGCCACATGCGCCAGCTGGAGCGCTTGGAGGCGCAGCTCGATACCGCGCCCGAGGTTGTGCGCCTCGCGCTCGACAGCATCCCTTTCGCCTCGCTCGGCGATGAGGAGCGGGCACTCTATGCCATACTGCGCACGCAGGCCGACTACAAGTGCTACGTACCGCTCACCACCGACACCCTCATCCGCCATGCCACCGACTATTATAATAGGAATAGGAAAAGCTACCGCGCAGCTATGGCCTGGTACTCCTTGGGGTGCGTGTATACCGAGCTGAGGCGCGATGCACCGGCCGTGGAGGCCTACCTACAGGCACAAAGCCTCTTCCCCGACACTACGGTGCGATATTACAGGTTGTGCTATCAGAATCTCGGGCAGCACTATCTGAACAAGAATATGCCCGATGAAGCACTGGCGGCATATACAGCGTACCATAATATAGCCGAAGGTGATGCGCATTTGTATGCCGATATAGGATTGGCCCAGGCTTATATCCATAAGAAACAACCTGAGCAAGCTCGCGAGATATTGGAGGGACTGTTACTGCATCGTACCGAGATGGATACGCTCAATTTGGAGACTGTGCTTTTTGAACTGGGCAAGATTACATATGGCTTCAGTGATTATGAGAAGGCTAATGGGTACTTCGACCAACTGATAGCATTGTACGATACAAGCGAAGTAGATGCTGCACTTTGGTTCAAGGGAAGAATAGCTGAAGAACGTGATAACGAACAGTTGGCAAAGCACTTCTATCAAAAGGCTATGCTGGGAGATGATGAGGTATACCTCCAATACAATTGTGCACGGAGCCTACTATATTTATGCATTGACTCTGTCACACAGCCCGAGCTCTATAGTTACGTCAAGCGCTTCGAACAGATGTCCGACTCCATCAACCGCATAGAGCGCCGCACCGAGATTGACGATATACATCGTGAGCACGAGATGGAGCTACAGCAGCGCGAATTATCGGAACGTCACCGAAGATCACTTTATAATATGCAGTTGACGCTTGTATGCATAGTTGCGGCTATTGTAATAGCATCCCTCTCTATAGAGCAACGTCGCAAACAACATTATCTACGCTTGCAACAAGAGCTACAGCGCAACCAAGCGCGAATCTACAAAATGTACGAATCCATCGAAGCGAAGCGCGATAATGGAACGCTGGAGCGTGCCCCAATGCTTGCTCTCTATCGGGCAAACCTCACGGCAAGCGTCACACTTTGGCACAAAGAAGAGTGGGCCTCACGATTACGGAAACTGAGCGAGCAGCGCAGCAAGGATATACCCTCCTTTACAGTCAAAGAGCGTGAGCAACTGGCCGAAGCACTCGAGCGCTGCTTCGTCACCGTCATCACCAACTTACGCGACGAAGCAATGAGGAGCGGTAGCAAACTCAGCACCGAAGATATCCATCTTTTCCTCTATCTCGCATTGAGCTATTCCACCGGTGTCATCCGCGAATGCCTTGCCGCCTCTTCCGACAATGT
>CANBEE010000298.1 GCA_947367415.1 uncultured Bacteroidales bacterium | reverse complement strand
AAATAAAACTATTTTCACCGGCCTAGGATCGATTTACCTGACGGGTATTTGAATCTCCGTGAGGTAGTCTGCCACATCATCTTTGTTCCACGGACCATCGATGTAGCAGAAGCGTGGATTACCACTGAGCTGCATTCCTTGCTCCTCGATATGGCTCAAAACCCTTGTCATCGTCTCGGAAAAGCTATTGTATGAGCCACGATGATAGCAACAGAGCGCTTTGGGGATTTCTGCGGTTTCATAGAATCGTAGGATTTCCGTGTCGGGGTGCATCTCGCCCACTGCCTCGCAATACTCCAGGTCGATGTTCTCGTCGCGGTGCTCCGCATCGTGCTCCATCGTGAAGCAGTACTGAGGTTCGGGGCATGTACAGCCGATGCGCATCATCTCCGGCCCGATGACATTGACGCATAAAGGGCCCAATTCATCGTAGTTTCTGATTACTTTGCGATAGCTTGCCACTATTCGGCTTGGGATTCGTTTGATTGTTGTTTCGTGCATAATTCTGTTTGTTGTGGAGAGCTGCTCCAGACTTTCCAGTTGCTCCAATTGCTTCTGTAGTCTCGCTATCTCGGCTCGGCATTGCTCGGCTTTTTGCCGAATCATTTCCGAGTCGGGCTTATCGTCACCCCGCTCAAAGATGTCGGCAATCTCGTCAAGTGACAGACCCATACCTTTCAGATGAATGATACGGTATAGGCGCTGCGACTGGTCGAGGGAATATTGCCTGTAGCCAGTCCACTCGTCAACTACCGTAGGCTTCAGCAGCCCCTTTTCTTCATAGTGCCGCAAAGTACGTACAGTGACGCGACACAGCTTGGAGAACTCTCCGATTTTCAATAATCTTTTCATCTCACTCGTTTGTAATAGTCTATTGCGCAATAAGTATTACGCCGACAAAGTTAAATGCTTCCGTAGGGTACGAGTCAAGAGCAATCGCATTTTTTAACTTTCGTTAAGAGGCTAAGGAGTTCCATTTCTCATAATTCCCGTATCAACAGATTGCATAATTATGTCCTAAAAAGTTGCAGAAGATAGAGGTTTATTGCAACTTTGCACAAACAACATATATTGATGACACCAGTCACATATACCTTCAGCAGTCCTATCGGCATCGTTCGGCTCACCGAGGAGCGGGGAGCCATCACGCACATCGCACTGACAGACCATCGCGATGCCTCCTCCCCTCCCAGCCCTCTTATGTGCGAAGCGGAGCGGCAGATAATGGAATACCTGAACGGTACACGCCATCAGATGGACTTTGCCATACGGATGGAGGGCACTCCTTTCCAGTTGCATGTGTGGCAGGCGCTGCAACAGATTCCCTACGGCTCTACACGCTCCTACGGAGAGCTTGCCGCCCTGCTGGGCAACCCTGGCGCAAGCCGTGCTGTGGGGATGGCCTGCAACAAGAATCCCCTGCTGCTCATCGTCCCTTGTCATCGCGTGATAGGGGCAAGCGGCAAGCTCACGGGCTTTGCCTGCGGACTGGATGTCAAGCGGTACTTGCTGTTGCTGGAGAAGGGAAGCTCCTCATAGCTATTCCCCTTCCCGATTTATTCTGTAATACTTATCTATGCCTCCGTAGCCTATAATCAGTTTGTTCTCACGGGTTTTCTTGATGAAGCTATCGAGACGTTTCTGAAACTCTTCGGGGCGTTTTCTCGCAGCATCGATGTAGGCAACACGGATACGTTTGTAGGAAGGCGCAAAGCTGTTATAGTGCTCCCATGCCTTTTCGTCACGCTTGATGGCCGCAATGATGTCTTCAGGGAACAGATAGGGGGCTTTGATCATACCGAGAACCCGCTCACGTATGGTTGGATGGATAAGTTTCTGCTCCTCAAGCCATATCAGCCGCTCTATGTTTGGCCTCGAATATGGGCTTCCTTGCCTTCGAGGCGTAAACCGCTGGGCACGATGGGTGGGGTCAATGTGCTTGATGACTCCATCAATCCATCCAAAGCATAGCGCCTCCTCCACGGCATCATTATAGGAGAGGGATTCTTCTCCCGCCGCTTTCATCGGGAAAACGAACCAGACCTCCTTTTCCTTGTCGAAATTCGCCGAGAGCCAGGCTCTCCATTCTTCTCTATGGCTGGTGTAAAAAGTATTCATATCGTGTTCCCTGATGAAGTGAGCCGCGCGTCATCTTTCTCTCTACGCTACTCCTTGTTCTTGCTGTCCATAAATATCGTTACGGGGCCATCGTTGATGAGGGCACACTGCATGTCGGCACCAAAAACGCCCGTTTTCACCGGCTTTCCGAGGGTGGCGGAGAGCTCGGAACAGAACTTCTCGTAGAGCGGTATGGAGATGTCGGGCTTGGCCGCACGGATGTAGGATGGGCGGTTGCCTTTCTTGGTGGAGGCGTGCAGAGTGAATTGGCTCACGACGAGCACTTCGCCCCCGATGTCCATCACCGAGAGGTTCATCACTCCGTCGGCATCATCGAAGATGCGCATGTTGGCAATTTTCTTGGTGAGGAAAGCGATGTCCTCATCGCCGTCGGCCTCCTCAATGCCCACCAATATCATCATTCCCTGATTGATGGCCGAGTGCTCTACTCCCTCAATCGTCACCGAAGCATTCCGTACACGCTGTATAATGATTCGCATAGTCTATAGTCTTTGGATTCTTATTCTATGCAAATGTAGTGATTTTAGGGATAACGGCAAAATTCTGCTTCGGCTATGCAACGGAGCAAGGCGAGGTGTCTGCAGACACCTCGCCTCTTATACAC
>CANBEE010000297.1 GCA_947367415.1 uncultured Bacteroidales bacterium | reverse complement strand
ACGACCTGAAAATAAAAAAATGGGTGTGAAATTGTATATGACGGAGAATCGTAGTACCTTTGCAAAAGCAAGAACTAAATAAACGAGATATATGAATAAACTCTCTTCTATTCGCTATGTTGTGGCAACTGTCGTCGGACTGTGTGCTGTATGTACAGGATTTGCTATAGCCCAGCCTGTGGATAAACAAACTAAAAATGATATAATGATGGAATCAACTACACCCCAGGTACGTATCAGTACCAACTATGGCGACATCGTGGTGCGCCTTTATGATGAGACTCCCGAACACCGTGACAACTTCCTCAAACTAGCTCGTGAAGGGTATTATGACAGTACATTGTTTCACCGTGTCATCAAAGATTTCATGATTCAGGGTGGCGACCCCGACTCAAAGGGAGCACCTGCAGGCAAACAACTTGGCAGCGGTGGTCCCAAGTACACACTCCCTGCCGAAATCGTGTACCCCAAGTATTTCCACAAGCGTGGTGTGCTCAGTGCAGCCCGTCAGGCCGATCAAGTGAATCCTGAGCGTCGTTCTTCTGGTTCACAGTTTTATATCGTTTGGGGAAAGACCTATACCGAATCGGGGCTAAAGCAGATGGCAGCCCAACTCGACGGACAGCGTGGCCAACAAATCTTCAACGGATTAGCAGCCCAACATCGCGACAGCATACAGGCTATGTATCAGCGTGGCGACCAGAAAGGACTGATGGAGTTGCAGAATCGTCTGGCAGCTGAGACCGACAAGATTTTGGCATCTACTCCTGGCTTTACATTTACTCCCGAGCAAGTAGAGGCATACACCACCGTTGGCGGTACACCCCATCTCGACAACCAATATACGGTATTCGGTGAGGTGGTAAGCGGTCTCGAGGTAGTAGAGAAGATACAAAAAGTAGCTACTGGCACAGCAGACCGTCCCAAAGAAGATGTGGTGATGACCATGACCGTAATAGAATAATTACTTAAATTAAATGTAGTAGTTTTGGGGTGTGTCAAAATCACGACGCACCCTCTTTTTGTATTAGTGCAACAATAATTTGCTTCAATACAAATCCTTATACTCAGGGATTTCTTGTAAGAAGGTATAGGAGCGTGTAGAGTAGTCGATGCGACAGCAATAGTGAGCGAGGCCATTGCTTACGATAAGGTAGTCGACTTGCAATACCATGTTGTAGCGGCATATCTGCTCAAACACCTTTTGGGTGATGCTCACCGATGGAGCCTTATATTCTACGATAACACGAGGACGCAAGGTTCGATCATACACTACAGTGTCGCATCGGCGGCCCATGCCGTTGAGCTTGAGCTGTACTTCGTTGGCCATGAGCGATTGGGGATATCCCTTGTGCTCAATAAGAAAATGCACAAAATGCTGGCGTACCCATTCCTCCGGTGTCAACGCTACGTATTGACGGCGAATAACATCGAGAATGAACGGTTTGTCGTCCTTCTTTGTTATTTTTTTATCGTACGGAGGTAAGTTTAATTCTAACATTTCGTATATTTGCGGTTAATATGGTCAAGGATGATAACACATCTTGCCTATGCAAAAATATAACAAATATGAAAACAAAGCAAGAAATTGTGGAGAATTGGCTCCCACGCTACACTAAACGCAAGCTTGAGGAATTCGATGAGTATATCCTGCTCACAAACTTCAACAAATATGTAGAACTCTTTGCCGAGAAATTTGGCGTAGAGGTAGTGGGGCGCGATGCCAACATGACATCGGCCTCGGCTAATGGTATCACCATCATTAACTTCGGTATGGGAAGCCCCAATGCAGCCATTATCATGGACCTGCTCAGCGCTGTGAAGCCTAAGGCATGCCTCTTCTTAGGTAAGTGTGGTGGCATAGGCAAGAAACAGCAACTGGGCGACCTCATACTGCCCCTAGCTGCTATCCGTGGCGAAGGCACATCGAACGATTATCTACCAGCCGAGGTGCCCGCTCTGCCAGCATTCATGCTGCAGCGTGCTGTGTCATCCTCCATCCGCGATATGGGACACGACTACTGGACCGGCACTGTATACTCTACCAACCGTCGTATTTGGGAGCACGATGAAGGTTTCAAGGAGTTCTTGCGTGCCACTCGCGCCATGGCGGTTGATATGGAGACGGCCACCCTTTTTGTCACTGGTTTTGCCAACCGTATACCTACTGGTGCTCTCCTCCTTGTATCGGACCAGCCGATGACTCCCGAGGGAGTGAAAACTGAGAAGAGCGACAACCTAGTGACACAGAACTACGTGAATGACCACCTGAACATTGGTGTCGCCTCACTGCGCATGATTATCGATGAGAAGAAGACGGTGAAGCACCTGAAATTTGATTGGTAAGAGAATGGATATATGTAAATAATTGAAGTTCTCTCCACGGCTCCAGACTTTGGCTATTGCGCTTCCCAAGGATGTTTTTTCTTTGGATACAAGCTCCACGCTCTCTGTGGTTTAAGTGGTGTCATTCATTCGTATGACCTCTCCGAAGCGAGTGTCCATGACATCAACTATCTGAAAGATGTAAAATCCATGTACAGTAACTGTAGTATATTTGGTGACAAGGGTTATATAGGGGCTCAGGTGCAACTTGACTTGTTTGAGACCGCCAATATAAGGTTGGAGTGTCCCTATAGATTGAATCAGAAAAACTGGCAGCCTACATTTGTCCCTTTCGCAAAGGCCAGAAAAAGAGTTGAGACCACATTCTCGCAGTTGTGCTGTCTCTTATACACATCTCCGAGCCCA
>CANBEE010000296.1 GCA_947367415.1 uncultured Bacteroidales bacterium | reverse complement strand
AAATGGTCAAAAAATTGGACACTTTTCACTCGAAAAAGCATTTTCTTCGTTTTTTTTATGCATCATCGTTGGTATTGTCGGTAACTTTACACAAACAAAAAGACATAACGACAATGAAAGAATTTTTCAAGAATCTCGGACGCTACAAAGTGTCGTCCGTGCTCAACATCCTCGGTCTGAGCATCGCCTTTGCGGCGGCCTACATCATCTTGGTGCAAGTGAACCACGACCTCACCTACAACCGCTGCTTCAAGGATGCGGATAGGGTGTATAGGCTCGACTTTACCTCTTCTTTTATTACCGACGAGCAGGACGAGTGGATGATGCTCATGTCGCACGCCTTAGGAGAAGCATTGGGTACGGACAATAGTGCCGTAGAGCAAATGGGCTACATGGAGTTATACGCCTCCTTAATACGTCCGTCTCTGAATGGGAAGGAGATATACGTGCCTATAGAGGGTAAGGAAGACGAACTGATGGAGGTGCATACGCACGTCGGCTCTGCCGAACTGCCTCAGATGCTGGGCGTGGAGCTCATCGCCGGTGACTATAGCCATCTGAAGAAGCCCAACAGCATACTGATTAACGAGAGCTTTGCCCAGCGCTACGGCTTCGAGATTGACGATGCCATCAGAGACAAGGACAATGTGCTATGGACAGTAAGGGGCATTTACGAAGATTTGCCTACAAACTGCATCTTGGGCGAGCACGACATATTCACAGTGTTCGGTACCGAGAATCGTGGCTGGAGCAACGTATACTATTATAAGTTGGTGGGCAAGGAGCAAGAGGAGGTTTTCTTGCTGAACGGCATCAAGAAACTTGCCGATATGGGGTTTATGTATGAACTGTATGGAAACACTTGGGAACGGCCCGATGACAATGCGCGGGAGGAGTGGCTGGATATGGCGAGTAAGTTTATGCGCCTCACGCCGTTCTATGAAAGCCACTTCGTTACCAATATGTATGGTACTATACAGCCGCAAAACAACAAGAGCACCGTATACATCTTGCTGAGTATTGCCGTACTCATCCTCGTCATTGCCTTTATCAACTTTGTCAACTTCTTCATGGCCATGGTGCCTCGCCGTATCCGGCGTGTCAACACCGAAAAGGTATTCGGATGTACTACTCGCCGCTTGCGTATGAATTTCGTCCTTGAGGCTGTTGGCTTGGTGGCAATCAGTCTGCTGATAGCCCTGTACATCGTGTTTATGATTGCTCCCGAACTCACGGGGATAATCTCCTCATCGGCACAGATAGAGGACAACCTTAAGATAACACTGTTCCTCATCGTTGCAGGTCTCTTGCTTGCCGTTGTCAGCAGCATTTATCCCGCCTATTACATCACCTCCGTTCCTCCGGCCTTTGCGTTGAAGGGTACGTTCGGCAATACGGCGTCAGGACGTCGGTTGCGCTATGTGCTACTGACCCTGCAGTTCGTTATATCCATTATCCTTATTATATGCTCCTCCTTTATCCGTATGCAGTACTTCTATATGGTAAATGACGACATCGGATACGACAAAGAGGATGTGTTGACGGCCGATATTTCTTCGGCCGGGTACCCGCAGCCGGGAATGTTCTTTCCCTCGTGGAACTATGAGCAACGCCAACAGTTGACCTCCATGCTGAAAGAGAACCCGCAGATTACTGATGTCACCTATGCTTGGAATCAGTTTGTCACAGAGGATCACGCAAGTCAGTCGTTCCACAAGGAGGACGGCGCGGAATTCAGTTCCTTCATCTACGAAGTCGCCCACAACTTCCTGCAGTTTATGGGTATTGAGGTCGTAGAAGGGGAGGACTACACATTGGGAGATGAGCTGCAGCGGGATTATATCAAGCATATATTCAATGAGACCGCACGCAAGGAACTGGACCTCTCGCTCAATGAAAAGTTTATGGATGAGCGCCCGATAAGAGTGGTGGGATTCTGCAACGACTTCAAGCTCCGCTACATGAAGGAGCGCATACAGCCCTTTACATTTCACATTGGAGGATTTGCCTATTATAACCATCTTTTTGTGCGCACGATACCCGCTGCCGATATCGAAGAGGTAAAGGCACATATCAATCACTGTATAGCCAAGCTTGGGTCAACAGGCAATGCCGATAAGATAAAGATAACCTCCATTGAGCAGGAGCTGAGCTCGAAGTACGAGCACGAACGCAAGCTCAACCTCCTCATCACTATCTTCTCGCTTATATCCATCTGCATATCGCTGATGGGAGTCTTCGGCCTTGTATTCTTCGAGACCCAGTATCGCCGTCGCGAGATTGCCGTGCGCCGTGTACACGGAGCCTCCATCAACAGTATCCTTATGATGTTCGTGGGGCAATATGCTCGTATGGTGCTTGTGGCTTTCCTCTTTGCCATGCCCGTGGGTTATATGCTCATGTCGCGTTGGCTCGAAGAGTATGCCTACCACATACCGCTCTACTGGTGGGTATTTGCCGTGGCACTGCTCTTCGTACTCGCCGTAACCAGCGGCATCGTGCTGGTACGTTCGTGGAAGACTGCACATGAGAATCCCGTAAACTCGCTGTATAAGGAGTAGAAAAAGGACTGTTGCCACTTGAAAGTAAAATACTCAATTAGAACAATATTCCACAATGAAACCAACCAAATTATTCCTTGCCCTTGCCGTGGCGGTGCTCATTGGTAATCCTATTGACATGAGTAGCCAGGATATCGCTCAACAGCCAGCATACAATATAGTGGAACGTTATGATACTATCCCCAATATTGCGC
>CANBEE010000295.1 GCA_947367415.1 uncultured Bacteroidales bacterium | reverse complement strand
AACATGACAAACAAACTTAAAAACTCAAAAACTTAAAAACTTAAAACGATATGAAAACAGGTAACATCGGGGTAACGACCGAAAACATCTTCCCCATCATCAAGAAATTCCTTTACAGTGACCACGAGATTTTCCTCCGCGAGTTGGTTTCTAACGCCGTAGATGCTACACAGAAGCTCAAGACCTATCAGCTCAAGGGTGACTTCAAGGGCGAGTTGGGTAACCTCACCGTGCAGGTGAAGCTCGACAAGGAGGCTGGCACCATCACCATCAGCGACCGTGGTATCGGTATGACCGCTGAGGAGATCGACAAGTATATCAACCAGATTGCCTTCTCAGGCGCCAACGACTTCCTCGAGAAGTATAAGAACGATGCCAATGCCATCATCGGTCACTTTGGTCTCGGCTTCTACTCAGCCTTCATGGTAGCCAAGAGCGTAGACATCATCACCCGTTCATACCGCGAAGATGCGCAGGCTGTGAAGTGGAGCTGCGACGGTAGCCCCTCATACACCCTCGAAGAGTGCGACAAGGCCGACCGTGGTACCGATATCGTGCTCCACATCGACGATGACTGCAAGGAGTTCCTCGAGGAGAGCCGTCTCAGCACATTGCTCACCAAGTACTGCCGCTTCCTCCCCATCGCTATCGCCTTCGGCAAGAAGAAGGAGTGGAAGGATGGCAAGCAGGTGGAGACCGATGAGGACAACATCATCAACGACACCAATCCCTTGTGGACACGCACTCCGAGCGAACTCACCGACGAGGACTACAAGAAGTTCTACCGCGACCTCTACCCCATGAGCGATGAGCCTTTGTTCTGGATTCACCTCAATGTAGACTACCCCTTCAACCTCACGGGCGTGCTCTACTTCCCCAAGATAAAGAGCAACATCGACTTGCAGAAGAACCGCATCCAGCTCTACTGCAACCAGGTGTATGTGACCGACTCTGTTGAGGGCATCGTACCCGACTTCCTCACCCTCTTGCACGGTGTGATTGACTCACCCGATATCCCCTTGAATGTATCGCGTTCATACCTGCAGAGCGACTCTAATGTAAAGAAAATCAGCTCATACATCACCAAGAAGGTGGCCGACCGCTTGAGCAGCATCTTCAAGGAAAACCGCAAGGAGTATGAGGAGAAGTGGAACGACCTGAAGCTCTTCATCAACTACGGTATGCTCACCGAGGAGTCGTTCTATGACAAGGCCAAGCAGTTTGCCCTGTTCACCGACACCGATGACAAGCACTTCACCTATGAGGAGTATCAGACCCTCATCAAGGACAACCAGACCGACAAGGATGGCAACCTCATCTACCTCTATGCTACCGACCGCGATGAGCAATACACCTACATCGAGGCTGCACACGAGAAGGGATACAACGTACTCAACTTCGATGGCCAGCTCGACACCGCTATGCTCAACCTCTTCGAGCAGAAGATGGAGAAGTGCCGTTTCTCTCGCGTAGATGCCGACATCATCGACCGCATCATCGTGAAGGAAGACCTCAACAAGGTAACCTTGACCAGCGAGGAGAGTGAGATGCTCACCACCGCCTTCAAGAGCCAGATGCCCGAGCTCAAGAAGACCGAGTTCTACGTAGAGGCACAGCCCCTCGGTGCTACTGCATCGCCCCTGCTCATCACACAGAGCGAGTATATGCGTCGTATGAAGGAGATGGCAGCTATCAATGCCGGCATGAGCTTCTATGGCGAGATGCCCGATATGTATACCCTCATCCTCAACACCGACCATCCCCTTATCCAGTCTGTCCTCACCGCCGAGAAGGAGGCTACAGCCACTGCACTGGCTCCCATCAATGCAGAGACCACTGCTTTGCAGGCTCGTGAAGAGGCTCTCGAGGCATCACACAAGGGTATGAAGGAGGAGGAGATTCCCTCTGCCGAGAAGGATGAACTGAGCGAACTCCACACCAAGATTCACGAGCAGAGCCACAAGCGCGAAGCCATCTTTGCCGACTTTGCCAAGGACAACAACGTGCTACACCAGCTCATCGACCTTGCACTGCTGCAGAACGGTATGCTCAAGGGTGAGGCACTCAGCAGGTTTATCAAACGTAGTGTGGAGATGATTTGATTTACAATTTGACAATTTACAAAATTCGTGACAACGAGCGAGAGTCAAGCTTGCTTGGACTTTTACAGCGAGTGCAGCCGAATTTCAACGAAGTTAATTTACGATTTATTTACGATTGGGAATTTAGTGTAACAATTCAGCGAAACAAATTATTTAGAACACAGAGGCACAGAAACACAGAGTTTTTTCCTTTTGTAGTGACAAATATGTTATCTCTGTGTCTTTGTGTTCTTTCTGTCACGGTGGATTTGTAATCCGCTGTATTTAAAGAGGGGATTTGTACCCCCCTTTTTTACTATTAAGGAACCTTTAGTATTTCACAGAAACTAATACCCTATCCTTTGCGTTACAAACGTGAAGGGACAAGGATAAACTTATTGTTGTATGTTGTATCTATTCGTCTTATCATCGTAGATAAATGTCATGTTTTCCTTGCCGTTAATGGTTGAGACGGCTTTTAATATCCATTGTTGGGCATTTGTATCTATGATAGGGTTGATGAGTTCCCAGTCTTTTGTTTTAGAATTCCAAGTATAGATGTCAGACACTTGCATCAATTTAACATTGAGCGTAGCGGATACATGGATATTCTGTTTTTCTTCTGTCAATAGTATATAGACTTCTTTCATGTCATTAGACACATTGCAAGTATCCAATATGGGTTTCATCCAATTATCT
>CANBEE010000294.1 GCA_947367415.1 uncultured Bacteroidales bacterium | reverse complement strand
GTATTCGCGCATTGATGCGGAAGCCCGTGAGGTAGTTGGGCACGGCATAGCGGTGGTTCTCGGTGTCGGTAATCCAGTAGTAGGAGTTCACGTTGTTGATGCCGAGCAGGTTGAAGGCATCTACACCAAGCCATATGTTGCGGAAATGCTGTTGCCACCCCGTTCGGATGCTGCGTTCCTCATTGTTCAGGAGGCGGTAGCTCATGCCGATGTCGACACGGCGATAGGCGGGTGCTCTGAACAGCTGCTTCTCGCGTCCTGAGTGGGGAGGGCCGAAAGGCAATCCATTGGCATACACCGCACGTAGATTCATCTGCCAGCGGTCTGAGCCGGGGAAATAGTCGGTGAGGCAGAAGGAGAGGTTGAAGCGCTGGTCTGTAGGGCGTGGATACCACTTGCCGTCGATTTTCTCCTCGGTGCTCATGATGGAGGCTGTGAGCCAGGAGTCGGTGCCGGGTATGAATTCGCCGAAGAGCTTCATGTCAAGTCCGGTGGCATAACCCGAGGCGCAGTTCTCGCCATAGTATGTGAGGCGCACATTATTTATATTATAAGGTATGAGGTTCGACAATGCCTTGTAGTATACCTCTGTAGTAAGCTTGAACGGGCGGTCCCACACCCGGAACTGGTAGTCCATGGCACCAACGACTTGGATGGAGCGTTGCGACTTGATGTCTCTGTTGAGTCTTACGAACGATGAGCCGCCAGCCTGTACCGTATCGCGGAACTCTTTGTAGAAGGGACTCTGGTAATAGAGTCCGGTGGCAAGGCGGAAGGTAAACTTGTCGTTATCCTCGGGAATGAAACCTACAGATACGCGGGGCGAGAAGAGAGGCTCTTGATTCCACGACCAATAGGAAAAGCGTACTCCTCCGTTGATGACGAAGAGGCCTATGTCAGCATGCTTGCGCCACGTGTCCTGCACGAAAGCCGAGAGGCGATGGTTGCTAACATCGTTCTGTGAACGAAGATTGTAGATGAGTTCAATGCGTTCCCCTGTGTGGGGCAGAGAGTATCCGGCCGAGTCGCGCATCTCCCATTCGTTGAGCTCGTCGCTGATAGTCTCTAATTTGTATTCAGCTCCCCAGTGAAGCTCGTGTTGCTCCATCTTGTGGCTGCCGCTGAGTCCGACAGAAGCGACGGAGGCGGCGAGGTAGTTGCGTGCATGCTCCATATAGGTGCCTACGCCCATGTTCTTGTCCTCATCCACATCGTTGAGCCAGTACTGGCTGATGATGTCGAAGGTCTCCTGCTCGTCGGTGCGGTAGGCCGATGTGTTGATTGAGATGCGATTGTTGGTGTTGATGTCATAATCCAGTGTCACGGCCCCGAACCATGTGCGGAACATGTCCTCCTCGCGCCCACCAAAGTATACCTTGAACTCCTTCACATCTTCCAAAGTACCGAACGATGTGTTGCGGTCCGATGGGGTGAAGCGGTAGCGGTTTTGTGAGATATTGCCGATGAACCCCACCTCCAACTGCTCTGTAAGGCGGTAGGTGAGGAAGGTCTGATAGTCGACAAACGAAGGGTCATACTCGCCGTGTGTGTCGAGCGTCCCCAGCAGGTATTGGCTGGTTTTGTAGCGCAAGCTGTGGGTCATGCTCCACTTGTCCTTCTTTCCAATACCTACGTAAGCATTTGCGCCGAGCAGGCCTGCCGATACGGAACCCTCAAGACGCGTGGGGCGGCGGTAGGTGATATCGAGCACACTACTCATCTTGTCGCCATACTTTGCCTCAAAACCACCCGAGGAGAAACCTATGTTCTCCACCATGTCGGGGTTGATGAACGATAGTCCCTCCTGCTGCCCGGCACGAATGAGTAGCGGACGATAGATCTCTATGCCATTGACGTATACGGAGTTCTCGTCGTAGTTGCCGCCTCTGACGTTGTAGGTCGATGACAGCTCATTGGTGGAGCTCACTCCTGCTTGTGTGGCGATGAATGATTCTATGGAGCCTCCCGTGGCATCGGGCAATAGTCGCGCCTGCTTCTGCGAGAGGTGTTGCATGGTGCCTGTCTGTCGGCGTGTCTCGCGGATGGTAACTCCCTGTAGTGCATTGTTCACGTGGGGGAGCATGATGTCCATCGTGATAATGCCCGAGGGCTTTACAAGAATGCGTCGGCGCGTTTGGTGCCCTATCATGGAGTAGGTAATCTCTACCGTGTCGGCTGTAGCTATGCGTAGACTATATTCGCCCTTCAAATCGGTGGTGGTACCCTTCATCTGTCGCCCTATCCATACGTTGGCAATCTCTATGGGGCTACCTGTCTCGTCGGTCACCTTGCCCTTGATTGTCACGCCACTATCCGTGCTTTCCTGTGCGAACAGTAAGCAGGGCGATATGCCTATCAGCAATAGTATAAGAAGTGCTACCTTTTTCATTATTATATGATAACGTAAAAACTCCGCAAAACGTATATGCCTGCGGAGATTTTTCGAATTTGATGATTCTCACTTTCTTAGTTCAAACGGTCTTGACTCATAGCCATAAGGCTCATATTTACGTAGATGGGTGGCGGTATACACCTTGTTAAACGACATCTTGCAGCTATATAATGATTTGCATTTACCCCTTCGGTTGTCGACCTCCAGTTCCGTTCTCAACTCGAATTCCCGCCAAGGGTAGATGCAAATCATTATATATACTTCTCTATGGCATAAACATGTAAGTTTATAGGCTTGCAATCTGCAAATAAATATGCTGACAGTTTTAAAATAAATTTTCTTGTTATTTATTGAAAATAAATATTTAATTTTGCAAATTCGTTATCTTTTCTTAGGACT
>CANBEE010000293.1 GCA_947367415.1 uncultured Bacteroidales bacterium | reverse complement strand
GAGTTTCGCTATAAAGAAAATGCGGAATATGTGAATGTTCCCAAACTCTTGATGGATGTAGTGAAATGGGCTCAACGACGCACATTAGAAGCTGAAGAAATTAATCCCATGGTAGAAAAGATAAACTCAGTGGAGGTGCTAGACTTGACGGAATGTGATAAGAGAGTACAAGAACGTTTCTCGACAAAGGTGGAGAAGTTGAAGATGAATGGCTATGAACCGTTGATGGCGATGAACGATGACGAAACTCATGCCAAGATATGGGCCAAGATAGAAGACGAGAAGGCGACTGATATAGTAATAGTCGCTAGCGGCAATGGTACATATGTACTTTGCAGTTTCAAAGGCGAATTGAGCATGAGCGATATTCAGAAATTGGTGGAAAGAAAATAACACACCGTACCTATGATGCCCGCCTCCCTTTTCAAGCAACTGTTGCTGCCGCTTTACCCACGGCTTCAGCGCGTGGCTTTGCGTATGCTCGGCAATGTCGAGGATGCCGAGGATATGGTGCAGGAGGTGTATATGAAGTTGTGGGGCAAGCACGAAGAGTTGCCCGACGTGCAGAATATGGAAGCCTATTGCGTAGCACTTACAAAAAATATGTGTATAGACAGGCTTCGCCTTGCAGAGGTGGATAGGGTAGATGTAGACGATGTCCCGTTATCACTTGCGGCAGTCGACGATGTAGCGAGCCAGTTAGAGAGGCAAGATGCCGTAGAGCAAGTGAAGCTAATAATAGAAAGTTTACCCGAGAAGCAACAGCAGGTGATTACCTTGCGCGACATAAGGGACTGCACCTTCGAGGAGATAGAAGAACAAACAGGGCTGACAGCCGTAAACGTAAGAGCGCTGCTGAGCCGTGCCCGAAAGACCATACGAGAGAGATTCAAGAGAGTATAACAATATAAAAAGGTATACAACATGGATGCCAAGATACTGGAACAACAGATAGAGCGGTACTTTGATGCGGCGCTCAGTGCTGACGAAGAGCGTGAGCTGGTGCGATGGCTGACGGCGAGCGAAGTGCCTGTGCATCTGGAGCACGACAAGCAGGTGATACTTGCCCTGCACGAGACGGCTGCAAGTGATCACGCAGAAGCTATGGAGCGATTGTCGTGCAAGATTGACGCCTGGGAAGCCGAAGAGCACCGACCCATACGCCGAGCGCTCACGGTGCGCCTATGGAAGGCGGCAAGCGTAGCGGCATGTGCCGTGCTGGTTGTAGGACTGAGTCTGCAACTTCTCCGTCCGTCCACTCCACGCGACACATTCGACAACCCCGAAGATGCCTACACAGCCACATGCGAGGCGTTGCTGGCACTCTCATCGGCACTGAACAAAGGAACTGAATATGTCGGTATGGCTATGGAGACTGGCGGCAAGGTAGAGCGCAGCGTCAACCATCAACTGGAGATATTGAAAGAACTGAATAACAACTAAAATAAAGAGTATGAAAAGAATGATTCTATCGGCACTCGTTGCCATCAGCGCGTTGGTAGCCAATGCCCAGCACGAATACTTCCACAAGTATGCCGACATGGAGGGTGTCACCTCAGTGTATATATCGAAAACCATGTTCCGCTTTATGAAGGGACTGCCCATCGAAGTGGACGACGTGGACATGAGTACAATCATCAGCAAGCTCGATGGGTTGTATATCCTCACAACAGACAGGCCGGAGATAAAGGAGGCCTTACGGAAAGAGACGGAATTTATTACCAAGAACGGGGATTTCGAATGCATTAAGTCGAAGCAAAAGACCAAAGAGTCTGTTACCCGAAAAGAGGTAAACGGCTACGAGGAGATAGTGCGCATCAAGGAGGACGGACAGAAGATGGCCGTATATATGAAAGAGGAGGAAGACGCACGCACCGAATATGTGATGATAGTAGACAGCCCGGAGGACGAATATGTAATCATGATATTCACCGGGGAGCTGCAGCCACGCGATGTGCAGGGGTTGATTAGGGTTGAATAAAAGTTTTTGTTTTCTAAACGGTGATGATGGGAACAGGTAATCGTATAGAAAGCAAATTGGAGGTTAGTCATAATGATTAAACAAAGAAGCAGCCCTACCGCCAGGTAGGGCTGCTTCAATATCTATCAAAAAGGGGTTCTTAGTCGTTGAGCATCATGGGCATGAGGAGCATGAGGAGCTCTTCGGCCTCGGCCTGCTCGGCAGGTACGAGGACACCGGCACGTGAGGGGTCTGACACCTCGATGATGACCTCCTGACCATTGATGTTGGAGAGGATGTCCATGAGGAAGGTGGCCTTGAAGCCGATGCTCATGGGGTTGCCCTCGTAGCTGCAGGCGAGCTTCTCCTCGGCAGAGGTGGAGAAGTCGATGTCCTGAGCTGAGATGAGAAGCTCATTGTTGGCCATGCGGAGCTTGATGAGGCTGCTGCTCTGCGATGAGAACACGGATACGCGGCGCAGGGCGCTGAGCATGGCTGCACGGTCGATGGTAATCTTGAAGGGGTTGTTTTGCGGAATCACCGAGTTGTAGTTGGGGTAGCGGCCCTCGATGAGGCGGCATATCATGCGGTGATTGGGCATCTCGAAGGTGGCGTTGCGGTCGTCGAAGGAAATCTTAATCTCGCCAGCCTCCTTGGCCAAGAGGTTCTTGAGCAGTGCTGCAGGCTTCTTGGGCAGGATGAAAGCGGCCTTCTCGTCGCCCTTCACATTGTAGAGCTTGTAGCGCACGAGCTTGTGGCCGTCGGATGCCACGAGGGTGACATACTCGGTGAAGATGTCGAAGTAGATACCGTTCATCACGGGGCGCAGCTCATCGTCGGCAGTGGCGAAGATGGTGCGGTTGATGCCGC
>CANBEE010000292.1 GCA_947367415.1 uncultured Bacteroidales bacterium | reverse complement strand
GGGAAGAGCGAGGATGGTGCCGTATCATTCATTTCTGGCATCTTCTTCTGCGGGGAGTTCCCTGTAGTCCCAACTCCTCAGCCTGTCGGCTTCTGTGATGGCGCGGACCACTCGGCACGGGTTGCCCACTGCAACCACATTGTCGGGGATGTCCTTCACCACGACGGCTCCTGCGCCGATGACCACGTTGGACCCGATGGTGACCCCGGGCATCACCTGCACACCCGCCCCTATCCATACATCGCTGCCCACGGTGATGGGGTGTGCATACTCCAGCCCTTGGTTGCGCCGTGCAGCGTCGATGGGATGGCCTGCCGTATAGAACCCGCAGTTGGGGGCTACGAACACGTTGTCACCAAAGGTGACCTTCGCGCCATCCAGGATGACGGTGTTGTGGTTAGCAAAGAAGTTGTCGCCCACCTCGATGTTGTACCCGTAGTCGCACCAGAAGGGTGCAATGATGCAGGTGTTCTTGCCGACCTTCCCCAGCAAGCGACTCAGCAGCCCCTGCTGGCCCTCCTCATCAGAGGGGCGCAATTGGTTGAAGTCATAGCATAGTTCCTTGGCCACCTTGCGCTCCTCGATCAACTCTTCGTCATAGTTCGCGTCGTATAGCACGTGCCGCTGCATCTTCTCCTTCTCTGTCATGTATGTGTAGGTTTGGTGCCGATGTCCTCGTGGCCCAGCATGCTTTGTTTTCGTCTTCGTTTTCGTTAGTTTAACTCTTCCCTCATTACACCGATGGGGTGAGGAAGACTCGCCAAGAGCCTTCGGCCGTTCCACGCTCTATGTAGTGCTTGTTTAAGAGTTGGGCAACCAATTTCTTGACGGCCGACATGTTGACTCCTAATCTTTTCTGCATATCCTCCAATGTAAGCACCGGTTCGGAAAGCATCAGCTGGAGCAGATGCGGATAGTTGGCTGTGCGGAACTCCACACGCTCACCATCGTACCACCAAAGCCGTTCGTCTGACTCGGTGAGGAAACAAACATCGGTATATACCTCACGAGCTACCAAACTACGGAAATACTTCATGAAAGGGCCTATCTCCTGCAGCGATGCATGCGCTCCTTTGCTCGGTTCTGAGCCTACCACAAGGTCAGCCGAATGCAAGGCTTCTAGATACTCGCTCTTGTTGCGGCTGCGTACCACGATCATCGGGTATCCGTGACGGGCAAGGATGAAGTTGACCATCAGTCGGGCTATACGTCCGTTGCCGTCCTCGAAGGGATGGATGCGGATGTAGCGGTAGTGGAAGAGTGCGGCCAGCTCCACAGGCGACAGCTTGCCCTCCTGCTCGGCCTGGTTGTACCAGTCCACAAGGTCGGTCATCAGTGCCGGTGTCTCTTCGGGCGATGCGTAGTCGAAGCGGTCGCCATAGCGGGTGATGACACTGTTGGGACGTGTCTTGTACTGTCCGGCATGGACGGTGTAGCTGGTCTGTGCTCCACCCGGCAAGTTGCGCCAGACGGTGTAGTCCTCACGCAACAGCGTGCGGTGCAGGGTACGGATGAAGTGCTGCGTCAGGGGCATCTTCTTGAGTTGTATCTCCTCGTTCACCATCTTCAGTGCCACATTGCTGGCTGTCATATCCTGCACATCCTTTACATTGGCCTCACCTATCACCTTACCAAAGAGCAGCAATATCTCTGTCTGTCCGTAGGTCAGTGTATTGCCCTCGATGTGGTTGCTATTGTAGTTGAAGTCCACGGTAAATCGTCGACTCAGCCGATTGCGGTCGTCTTCCGTGAGCGGCTGCAATTGCTGCCATGCCTCCAGGGCTTTTTCTAAGGTCAAGTATCTCATGATTTCAAATATATTTTGCATAAATGGTGGCCAAACAGCCACCTTTTTTGCTGCAAATATACAAATATTCCAAAGTACAGCCAAGTGTTTATCCCTATTTTTCTTCTTTTGACTGTGTGGGCTTATTCAGAGGTCTATATGCGAACAATGGGAACCGCATGGCTCCCATTGTTCTGTTTTCGTTTTCGTTAATCTAACTCTTCCCTCTTAAAGCGGAGGGGCTTTTTCATGGGAATGCTTGTTTTGAGTGTAGGGGTTAGGGGGATGTCCTATATTATTTCAATGTGATGCTCTTCCAAGTATATCCTGCCCATGTATTGTTGGCAAGGTCGGGAGCAAGGCCTTCAACAGTTCCCTGATCCTTATTAAGAACAAGGTTACATCCGTCAATTTTGTATCCGAGGTCGTAAAACACCTCACCACTATTGTCGTAAATGGCAGTAACCACCGAACCGAATGTCAATGTCTCCAAATAATAGCAAGCCCAAAAGCCTCTATCACCTACGGTTGTCACTTTGGGGAGAGTGATGCTTTTAAGTACATCACAACAATAGAATTCATATTCTACAATTTCCGTAACATCTTGATAAATTAAATCAACTGTACCCCAATAGCTGTCAATTTTTTCGTCCTGATAAGCATAAGTTAGTTGTTCAAAAGCGAGGGATACCACCGGAGTAAGATATCCGTCCTTAAAAAGCTTCGCCGGTTGGCTACCTGTTACGATAATTGTGGTATGTCCATTTTCTATATAGCTTTTGAGTAATTCCACCATAGCTGCAAGATCATCTTCGGTAGCTTCGGCCTTGCCACCCAATGTACCGTCTATGACAGGTCTTGCATCCAATGCATAGCTCTTATTGTGCTCTGTGCCGTTAGGATTCTTCTCGGCAGTGAAAGTATAATCTTTAAGAGTCACATCACCCTTCTTCACAGTTACCGTTGCTCCTTCGGCAAAAATACCATAAAGGTATGCGTTGCCTTTATCGTCGGCGGTGAGGGTGTATGGCTCTGTTGCTACCTCGGTCGCTCCTGT
>CANBEE010000291.1 GCA_947367415.1 uncultured Bacteroidales bacterium | reverse complement strand
GAAAAAATGTTCATGTGAAAATTCATTATTATATATATAAATAATATATTATTTATATATAGAATAATGCCCTTTTTTTAAGCACGCCTAAAAATCCGACACAGCAAAACAATTGACTGCTGACTGCTGACAGCCGACTACCTGCGTGCACGTGTGGCGCACGCGCATAATGCGGATAGGCCAGCGTCAGCGAGTTGAGGATGATGGTTCTTGGACAGCTCAAAGGCTCCGCTATTGATGGTTGAGGCCATCGCCAACAGCCAATCAAGGCGATTCGTCGCGCGAGTGCAGCCAAATGGCGGTGTCAATCGCGTCGTTTCGCACCTCTCGGCACCGCTTTCTGAAAAACCTTTATTTCGCTGTGGCTCACCAACATGTCTACGGCTAAAACACAATAAAATACACTATCCACAAGTGCCAAAGATGGATGTAGTAACTTTGCAGCGTCAGAAACGAGTTCTAATTCTGAAACGAAGTTCTCGGACTAGCCGAGCGCAAGCATTCAGACAATAGTTTCGACTGACTCCTGGCTCCTAAAACAACACTGATGATACATTTTTTTGTCAACAAGATGAAACTGATGAAACTGATTTCAAGCATCGCTTCGCTCGCATGTGTCGGCTTTGCCGAGTGCTTGCTTGGCTCACGCAGAGGCCACAGAGAACGCGAGGGCTGCATTGCAAAAGGCTCGCAGCTTGCCCCCCAAATCCTCCGACCGCGACAAAATGTCAGTCGTGTCATGCCAAGCAACCTATTGGCACTCGATTTGTTGTTACTACGGTGGCGGTGCCCGATGCGCCGCACGGAATAGAAGTGTAATGACAAAAACATAAAACGTTTGCAATATGAAAACAGGTAACATTGGGGTTACGACCGAGAACATCTTCCCCATCATCAAAAAGTTCCTCTACAGTGATCACGAGATTTTCCTCCGCGAGTTGGTTTCCAATGCCGTCGATGCTACACAGAAGCTCAAGACATACGCCATGAAGGGCGACTTCAAGGGCGAGCTGGGCGACCTCACCGTGCATGTATCGCTCGACAAGGAGGCTGGCACTATCACCATCAGCGACCGCGGTATAGGTATGACAGCCGAGGAGATCGACAAGTATATCAACCAGATTGCCTTCTCCGGTGCCAACGACTTCCTAGAGAAGTACAAGAACGACGCCAATGCCATCATCGGCCACTTCGGCCTCGGATTCTACTCAGCCTTTATGGTAGCCAAGAGTGTAGACATCGTGACACGCTCCTACCGCGACGGAGCGCAGGCCGTGAAGTGGAGCTGCGACGGCAGTCCCGAGTTTACGCTCGAAGAGGTGGAGAAGGCCGACCGCGGTACCGACATCATCCTCCACATCGACGACGACTGCAAGGAGTTCCTTGAGGAGAGCCGCCTCAGCTCACTGCTCACCAAGTACTGCCGCTTCCTACCCATCAGCATCGCCTTCGGCAAGAAGAAAGACTGGAAGGATGGCAAGCAGGTAGAGACCGATGAGGATAACATCATCAACGACACCACTCCGCTGTGGACACGCACCCCGAGCGAGCTCACCGACGAAGACTACAAGAAGTTCTACCGCGACCTCTACCCCATGAGCGACGAGCCGCTGTTCTGGATACACCTCAACGTGGACTACCCCTTTAACCTCACGGGTGTGCTCTATTTCCCCAAGATAAAGAGCAACATCGACCTGCAGAAAAACAAGATACAGCTCTACTGCAACCAGGTGTATGTGACCGACTCCGTAGAAGGCATCGTGCCCGACTTCCTCACCCTGCTGCATGGTGTGATTGACTCACCCGACATCCCCTTGAATGTGTCACGCTCATACTTGCAGAGCGACTCCAATGTAAAGAAAATCTCCACCTACATCACCAAGAAGGTGGCCGACCGCCTCAACGGTATCTTCAAGGACAACCGCAAGGAGTTCGAGGAGAAGTGGAACGACCTGAAGCTGTTCATCAACTACGGCATGCTCACCGAAGAGTCATTCTACGACAAGGCCAAGCAGTTTGCCCTGTTCACCGACACCGAAGGCAAGCACTTCACCTACGAGGAGTACAAGGAGCTTATCAAGGGCGAGCAGACCGACAAGGAGGGTAACCTCATCTACCTCTATGCCACCGACCGTGACGAGCAGTACACCTACATCGAGGCAGCTCAGCAGAAGGGCTACAACGTGCTCCTCTTCGATGGCCAGCTTGATACCGCCATGCTCAACCTCTATGAGCAGAAGTTCGAGAAGAGCCGTTTCTCACGTGTGGATGCCGACATCATCGACAACCTTATCGTCAAGGAAGACAAGCAGCGTGTAGAGCTACCCACCGAGGAGAAGGAGATGCTCACGGCAGCCTTCAAGAGCCAGATGCCCGAGGTGAAGAAGACCGAGTTCCACGTCGATGCACAGCCGCTCGGCAACAGCTCGGCACCCATCATCATCACTCAGAGCGAGTATATGCGTCGTATGAAAGAGATGGCAGCCATCAATGCAGGCATGAGCTTCTACGGTGAGATGCCCGACATGTATACCCTCATCCTCAACACCGACCACCCCCTCATACAGTCCGTCCTCACAGCCGAGAAGGAGCAGACAGCCGACAGCCTCAGACCCATCAATGAGGAGACAGCTACCCTCAAGGCACGCGAGGAGGCACTGGAAGCATCGCACAAGGGCATGAAGGACGAGGAGATACCCTCTGCCGAGAAGGATGAGCTGAGCGACCTCCACACCAAGATACACGAGCAGAGCCACAAGCGCGAAGCCGTCTTTGCCGACTTTGCCAAGGACAACAACGTGCTACACCAGCTCATCGACCTTGCACTGCTGCAGAACGGTATGCTC
>CANBEE010000290.1 GCA_947367415.1 uncultured Bacteroidales bacterium | reverse complement strand
CCGAGGCCCTCACCAAGGAGGTGCGTATCTACGACATGCGTCCCCGTGTCTATACCGATGCTGTAGCGTGGGATAGCACCTCGCTCACCCAGCTCAACCGCCTCGAATACTTCGTACCTACCCAGTGGAGCCCCCTCACCGAGAGCAATGCGCCCCACTTCTCTGCCATCGCCTACCACTTCGGTGCTATGCTGGCCGACTCGCTTGACGTGCCCGTTGGCCTCATCTGCAATGCCGTAGGCGGAGCTCCTATTGAGTCATATATCGACAGACACACCCTCGAGTATCACCCCGAGCTGGTGGATATCCTCACCGACTGGCGCCGCAACGACCGCATCCAAGAATGGGTGCGTGGACGTGGCTCATACAATATCCAGCGCAGTGCCAATCCCCTGCAACGCCACCCCTACGAGCCCTGCTTCCTCTATGAGACAGGTATCGCTCCCTTGGCTGGCTATCCCTTGCGTGGCTTCATCTGGTATCAGGGCGAGAGCAATGCCCACAACGTAGAGCTCTTTGCCACTGAGTTCCCCACATTGGTAGATAGCTGGCGCCGCACCTGGGGCGACGATAGTATGCCCTTCCACTTCGTGCAGCTCTCTAGCATCAACCGCCCCTCATGGCCCCACTTCCGCGATGTACAGCGTCAGTTGGCACAATCCATTGACCATTGCGAGATGGCCGTATCGAGCGACAAGGGAGACTCTCTTGACGTACACCCACGAGACAAGCGCCCCATCGGCGAACGTCTCGGCCGCATAGCTCTACATCACGACTATGGCTTCAGCCACGTGGTGCCCTCGGGCCCCGCCATACGCAGTGCCCACAATAAGGGAAAGAGCATCGTCCTCACCTTCGACCATGCCGAGGGTATGACTTCTGCAGATGGTAAGCCCCTACTTACCTTCGAGGTGGCTGACGAGCACGGACTCTACTACCCTGCCGACAAGGTTATCGTGAAGGGAAATACCATCATCCTGCAGAGCAAGCAGGCAAAGCAGCCCACACGTGCCCGCTATGGCTGGCAGCCCTTCACTCGCGCCAATCTCGTCAATGCCCAAGGCCTACCCGCCAGCACCTTCGAGATTGTGGCAGAGTAACCCACATCACAAAAAAATATAGACACTGATGCCTCATCCCTATACAGAGATACATAGCATCGACGAGTTGCAAGCCATGCTCCTCACCCAGGAGCGCATCGAGCGTTGCGTCTTTCAAGACATGGACTTCACCTCGCTCATCCACGAAGAGCACACCTGTCGCTACTTCGACTGTATCTTCATGGGCTGTACCTTCAGCAAACAGATGCGCATACTGATAGACCGCAGCTGTTTCATCTTCAGCTCTATCGACGTGCCCTACAACTGCTTCCGCAACCATCTATACACAGCCGAGACACTCTACCAAGGATATATCACAGGAGTGCCCGACAGCTACAAGCATTGCTACGACAACACGGTATATCAATACTATTTACAGAAGGGAAAAACCACAACCGACATCAAAGAGACGTTAGCCCGCACGCTACACGATCACTCTATCAGCAATTCGCTACACGACCTGCTGACCGAGTACGACGAAAAGCATATCGTAGGCATTATGGGTGGGCACGGACTACTACGCACCGACAAGGCCTACCTCAAGATCGTACTCATCAGCAAGCAGCTCACAGAGCATGGCTACCTGATGGTGAGCGGAGGAGGACCAGGAGCCATGGAGGCCACACACCTTGGAGCCTGGATGGCAGGACGAACTGACGAGGAACTGGATGAAGCCATAGCCATGCTGTCATCTGCTCCATCCTATAAGGACCGCATGTGGCTGGATACAGCATTCAAGGTGATGTACAGATTTCCACAGGAGCAGTACCATAGTCTTGGAGTCCCTACATGGCTGTACGGCCATGAGCCAGCAACTCCGTTTGCTACGCACATAGCCAAATATTTCGACAACAGCACAAGGGAGGACAGCATACTCACCATTGCAAAAGGCGGTGTCATTTATTCTCCGGGAAGCGCAGGAACCATGCAGGAAATATTCCAGGATGCCGTACAGAATCACTACCTCAGCTTCGGATATGCCAGTCCGATGATCTTCATGGGCAAAGAATACTGGACTGAAGAAATGCCGGTATACAAGCTTATGGAGCACCTGGCGGACAAGGGAAAATACAAGAATCTTTTACTTTCGATAACAGACTCTATCGAACAGATAATCAACACAATAACAGAATTCAAAAATTCAAGATCATGATAACGCTCATCGTATCGGCAGTAGTTCTCGTAACACTGGTCGGAATGTATTTCACTTATAACAACAGAGAGGTTTCACTCAGGAAGGAAGCAGAAGCACAGAAGGGAAAGATCGAGTCTGTTTACGACACGATGTGGAAGACTCTCAAGCAGGAGGCCGGAGTTACCGAGCAGTACAGAAAGACCTTTGAAGAAATTTATCCGAAGCTGATTGCAGGAAGATATTCAGGCGACGGAAAAGAGCTCATCAAGATGATTCAGAACCGCTATGAGGGTGTACAAATCATTATCATCATCGGCGACCGCCTGTCTACCGATTACGAAAAGGCAACTATTGCCATCGCAAAACATTTCGGACTTCCATACGTAAACTTCGTCGGTGTAACTATTGACAAGTGTTCAGGAAGCCACCCGACTGCACCTGCCTTTGACAAAATGGCAAGCATGATTTATGAACAATGTATCGACTATCTGCCATGACACATAGACTTTTTACATTATGCATAGCAGCCATGATAATGGCAGGTTGTGCCAAGGAGATCAGCCCTCTGCCAGAAACCCTAGCAGACAACAGCACAGCTGGGCTCTACGCCAAATCA
>CANBEE010000289.1 GCA_947367415.1 uncultured Bacteroidales bacterium | reverse complement strand
GGTGTAGCCTACCTCCTCGCCATTGATGCTTACCTTCTTTCCTGCAAGACCTTTATAGTTGATAACAAGAGGCTGTCCCTGGTTAGAGACAATCTTGGCTGTGGTCAGCTGTCCTGCAGTCCAGTTGATATCTACCACAAAGTCACCTACAGCTTTCAGTCCGGTGATGCTACCGCTCTCCCAAGCTGAAGCGAGGGCGGGGAGAATCTGGATGGTGTCGGTATGGCTCTGCATAAGCATCTCGGCAATACCTGAGCATACGCCGAAGTTACCATCAATCTGGAAGGGGGCGTGTGAGTCCCACAAGTTGTAGTAGATACCACCTCTATATTGGTCGGTGCCATAAGAGGTAGAGTGCTTGAGGGCATTCTTGATAATCTTACGGGCATGGTCGCCATCGAGGGCGCGCGCCCAAAGGTTTACCTTCCAGCCCATTGACCATCCAGTGGCAGCATCGCCACGGAGCTTGAGTGAGTTTACTGCAGGCTCGAAGTAGGGGCTGTTGGGGCTGATTTGGTTGTAGGGATAGAGGCACATCAAGTGACTAATGTGGCGGTGGCCCTTGTCGCCGCTAGCGTCATAGTCGGTATATTTCCACTCGCGGATGAGGAGGTCGCCCGTCTTTACACCCCACTGATTACCCCAATCGGCCCAGCTTCCTCCCTTGAACTTCTCGGTGTGGAGGCCTTGGTCGGTATTGGCAATGTATTCATCGAGCTTAGCAATGTCGGCATCGGTGAGGCCGCAAGCCTCTTGTCCGAGAACCTCAATAGCTTGCTTGGTGTATACGAGGTGCATGTATACCATCTGCTGTGAGTGTGCAGTGGCATCCTCTGTGGGATGGTCGTTCTGCTCGGGTGAGTACTCGTCGGGGCATACGTAGGTTCCGTCTTTTACCTTGCGGTCCTTAATCATGCGCTCGAACCAGAACTCGGCACAGCTCCACATAGCGGGGAAGGCGCGCAAGAGGTATTCCTTGTCGAGGGTGTAGCGGTAGTGCTGCCACAGGTGTGAGCAGTACCAAACGTTAGCAACGAAATAGTTACTGGCGAAGGTACTCATGCCACCGAAGATGTTCGACTCGGTGAAGACGGTCCAACCCTTTGATACGCCACCACGCTTAGCTGCAGCCTTCCAGTTGTCACCTGCTGCCATGGTGATGATGTAGTCGAGCAGAGGCTCGTGCAACTCAGAGAGGTTGGTGGGCTCGGCAGGCCAGTAGTTCATCTGAATATTGATGTTGGTGTGGATGTCGGAGTTCCATGGTGCCTGGCTCTTGTCGTTCCAGATTCCCTGCAGGTTGTTGGGCACGTTGATTCCGCGTGAACTAGAGATGAGCAGGTAACGGCCATATGCGAAGTAGAGCTGCTCGAGGAAGAGTACGTGCGGCTCCTTGCCGGTCTTGTGGTTTGAGCTATAGTTGTCGACGAGTTTGTTGGTGGGTACGGTAGGTACGGCTGCACCGTCAAACTGCAGTTTAACGCGACCCATGTAGCTCTTGAAGTTTTCAACATGGTCGGCATACAATGTGCTCCATCCCTTATCGGCAGCAGCCTTAACGCGGTTCTTCATTACGCTGGGCAATTCGCTGGTGCCTGATACCATGCTCTTCACAGATGAATCGTAGTCGGTACCTGCTGTCATGAGGAGAAGTACCTCATCGGCATTCTCTACTACGATACCCTTCTCTGTAGCCTTCATGCTGGCATTCTCGCCAGTGGGCACTACGCGGAAACGGGTGTTGTAGCTGACGGTGGTGAGCTTACCGCTGAAGGTAGCTTCGCCATCGGCATAGGTGACAGCTGATGCGCTGATGCCTTCGCCCGGAGCATAGCTGAACTGGAGGGTGAGCTTATTGTCGCCAGTAGCGCTATAGCGTGCTGCAACCACTTGGTCGGGCTCTGAAGAGAAATAGGTGCGCTCATAGGTGGTAGAACCGTCGTTGTCGGTGTAGCGTACGCCTGCTGTACCGTTCTCGATGTCGAGCCAGCGTACATAGTCCTTGGCTGAATTGGTGCTGCCGAATCCGAGGTTGCCAGAGAGGTCCTCTACGAAGATTGAACCGAAGTTCTTGTATTGGCCATAGCCGCCCATGTCGTTGGGGCCACCTGTCCAAAGGGTTTTCTCGTTGAACTGTATCTCGTCTTTCCAGATACCACCGAAAAGACATGCTCCAAGCTGACCGTTACCGATGGGGAGTGAATACTCCATCCAGATATTCTTGACATCTGTTGTGGTAGCAGGTTGGTCGTACCAGAGGGTCAAGGCATTCTCGGGAGTAAAGTTCTTGGTGCCTGTGAAGGCATACTCGATGTGCTCGATATCGGCTTCGGCAGTAAACTTGATGGGATTCTTGGCTTGGTTGATGGTGTTGAGTGTTACATTCTGGTCTACACCGGCACCTGCGATGGCGGGCTTGGTAAGTGCGGCGTCGTTGGAGTGCAACTCATATTTGTGCGGATACTTTGAGTAGGTGGTCTCCTGTAACTTCCAACCTGCAGCATAGGGCTCGCCCTGTGCGATGAGCTTACTGTCAACAATAGCGGCATAGCGACCCTCCTTGTTGATGAGCTGGAAGTTGTCGATGGTGCCTTCAAACTTCCATACGAAACTGTTTACGTGATCGAGCTTGGCGGTCTGCAAGGTGCTGCCTTCGCCCATATCAGCGAGGTAGTTGCCTGTGTTGCAGAAATGGATGAAGTACCAGATGCTTTCATCGTTGGCCACAGAGAAGAATTCCGAGCGTTCGTTAACGAATACCTTAGTCATATCGTCTTCGGTAGCTATATATTCATAGGTGCCGTTTCCGTTGTTGGAAATGCTTTCCATCATAGAATCGTTCAGGTTGCCGC
>CANBEE010000288.1 GCA_947367415.1 uncultured Bacteroidales bacterium | reverse complement strand
GAGCAGCCTGCTGAGGTGCAGCAGCTTATCGCCGGTCTGCCCGCCGCATGGGACGACACGCAGTTCCTCTCAGGCTGTCCGGGTCAGTGGGTGGCCATGGCGCGCCGCTCGGGCGATACCTGGTATGTAGGTGTCATGAATGGTCTCGATACGGAGCAGAGCATTGCCATGGACTGGAGTTTCCTCGGCAAGGGTCAGTACAGTGTGCAGAGCTTTGGCGACGTGGAGGGTGAAGCCCGCGCATGGGATCTCGCCTCACAGCCCTCAGCGAAGGCTGATACCATGCCCAAATCTATCCACATGGCTCCTCGTGGCGGATATGTAGCTATACTTAAAGCCGTAAAATAAGATGAAGAAGTCGATTCTCGCAGCTATGGCATTGTGCCAATGCCTCTGCATCGCCCAAGCACAAGAGGCCAATCCCTTCGGAAAGGCGCTCGTACCCGATATGATTGCCGATGCCAGCATCATCCTTGTGGATGGCACCTTCTACTGCTATGCCACGACTGATGGCTATGGACGCGGACTGGAGACTTCGGGACCTCCTACGGTGTGGAAATCCAATGACTTTGTGCACTGGAGCTTCGAGGGCAACTATTTTCCCTCGGCTGCAGAGCAGAAATACTGGGCGCCCAGCAAGGCCATCGCTGCCAATGGCAAGTGGTATATCTATCCCACCATCAACGGACACATGTATGCCGCCGAGGCCGATAGTCCCGAGGGGCCCTTCCGTCTGGTACGTGGCGACGATAAGTTTGTGCTCCCCTACAGCGAAGAGTCTACCCTGCTGCAGGGCGACAACCGCTACGGCATCGATACGGAGGTGTTCATCGATGATGATGGCCGTGCTTATGCCTTCTGGGGCGGTCGCCAAGTGGCACGCCTGGCTCCCGACATGGTGACGCTCGACTCCATCACTACGCTTACCACACGCCGTAAGGAGTACTCTGAAGGCCCCATCTTCTTCAAGCGCAATGGCATATATTATTATCTGTATACGATTGGTGGCGACGAGCGCTACGAGTACTACTATATGATGAGCCGCGTGTCGCCCTTCGGCCCTTACGAGGTGCCTGCCGATGATTTGGTGTCAACCACCGATATTGCGACGGGTGTCTTTGGCCCTGGTCATGGCTGCGTGTTCAACGATGGAGACGATTACTACTTTGCCTTCCTGGAATTCGGACGTAACAGCACCAATCGTCAGACCTATGTCAATCGCCTCGAGTTCAATGAGGATGGTACCATCCGCCGCGTGGCAGTCGACATGGAGGGCGTGGGAGCTCTGCGCAAGGTGAAGCGCCGCAAGGAGCTGGAGCCGGTGGCCGCTACTGCCTCTTCGGTGTTGGCTCCGAAGGCCATACGCTACTTTAAGGACGAGCGTTGCCGCCGTACCGAATCGCACGTACCTGCCTTTGCCGTCGATGGAGCCAATGGTTCGCGCTGGATGGCGGCTGATGATGATGCACTTCCACAGTTGATCGTCGACTTTGGCAAATGCCGTCGCATCCGCAAGAGCGAACTCTGCTTCGTGCGCCCTACGGCAGGCCATGCCTATGTGCTTGAGGGCTCTACCGACGGGGCCACCTGGTACACTTGTGGCGTACATGCCGATGTGCAGAAACGCTCACCGCATACAGACGCTGTCCGTGCCCGCTACCGTTACCTCCGTGTCACTATTACCCAAGGTGTCAAGGGCGTGTGGGAATGGAGAGTGTATTGAACCGGAAACCAACGATTGAGATTTAGGGATCAATACCATTGTTTTAATATTATATTTGAAAAGATAATGAAACGCTTAAGCATTATAGCCTTATCTTGTGCATTGAGTGCCGTTGTTACGGCCCAAGTACGTTGGGGCGAATGGAACCAGTGGGGGCAGCAGACGGAGACGACATATGTGAACCCCGTGCTGCCTTCCGACTATAGTGACCTCGACTGTATCCGTGTGGGCAACGACTACTATGCCATCTCCTCTACCATGCAGTTTTCGCCCGGCATGACCGTGCTGCACTCTACCGACCTTGTCAACTGGGAGGTGGTGGGCAATGCTGTCGCTGACCTCACGCAGATAGGTCCCGAACTGGGTTGGCGCCGCATGGACCGCTATGGACGCGGGGTGTGGGCGGGCTCTATACGCTACCACAACAATCGCTTCTACGTCTTCTTCGGTACCCCCGAGGAGGGTTATTTCGTGACTTCGGCTCCCGAGGCTTCGGGTCCGTGGGAACCGCTCACCTGCTTGATGGCCGATGCAGGGTGGGACGACTGCACCGCCATCTGGGACGATGAGGGCCGTGGCTACTTCCTCGGAACCTGCTTCCGCGACAACTGCAAGACCTACATGTTCCGCATGGCCGACGACTGCAAGAGTATCGACCTGCAGAGTGCAAAGCTCGTCAATGAAGGTAATCACCGCGAGGCCAACAAACTCATCCGCCACGGCGACTACTATTACCTCATCTTCAGCGAGCACCAGCATCATCTGGGCCGTTACGTGATGGCCAAGCGCGATACCCGTCTCACGGGCGATTTCAAGGAGGAGACCCAACTCTTGCTCCCCTGCCGCGAAGCCAACGAACCCAACCAAGGCGGTATCGTGGAGGGACCCGACGGCAAGTGGTACTTCTTTACGCATCACGGTTCGGGCGACTGGAGCGGCCGCATCGCAAGTCTGCTCCCCGTGGAGTGGGTCGACGGATGGCCCATGATAGGTGACCGCACCCGCGGTCCCATCGGCTCCATGGTGTGGCAGGGTGCCATGCCTGCTACCGGACATTCCAAGCTTACCATACGTCGCAGCGATGATTTCGATCATGCTACTCTCGCCCCGCAGTGGCAGTGGAACTATCAGCCCCGTGCCT
>CANBEE010000287.1 GCA_947367415.1 uncultured Bacteroidales bacterium | reverse complement strand
GGGTGATGGTATTGATGTCATACTTATGGGTGACGCTTACAGCGACCGTCAGATTGACGACGGTACCTACAGAACTGATATGGAATACATTTACAATAATCTCTTCACCGAAGAACCTTACAAAAGTTTTAAAGACTACTTTAATGTATATTTTGTAAATGCAGTTTCTCCCAAAGAAGACTATGAATATGGTAGCGGAGTACTAGGAGGCTACTTTGGTGGTGGAGCATTAGTTGGTGGTAACGATAATGCAGTATTCAACTATGCCCTCAAAGCAATTTCAGAGGAGGAAATGGACGAAGCATTGATAATCGTGGCAATGAACTCTGATAATTATGCGGGTACTTGCTATATGTATTATCCTGAGTCAGTAACAGGTACCTATGGTAGCGGTCCATCGGTATCTTATTTCCCCAAAGGAGGCGACGCAACTACGTTCGCTCAATTGCTCCACCACGAAGCATGCGGTCATGGCTTTGCAAAATTGGCCGATGAATATGCATACGAAGATATGGGAACTGCACCGAGCGACTATGTGAGTCAAATAAAAGAGCAGCAGACCAACTGGGGCTGGTGGAAGAATGTAGATTTCACGAGTAATCCACTGGAAACTCGTTGGGGCCATTTCATCAATGACACACGCTATGCCAACGAAGGATTGGGTGCATACGAGGGAGGCTTGACTTATTGGAGTGGGGTATGGCGACCTACAGAAAACAGTATTATGAATACTAATACAGGAGGCTTCAACGCTCCGAGCCGCGAGGCTATCTATTATCGTATCCACAAGTTGGCCTATGGCGATAGCTGGGAGTATGACTATGAGGAGTTTGTAGAATGGGATGCTCGTAATCGAACAGCAGAAGCTAGTATAGCTCGTGCCAAGTCGCGCAAGCCGACGAACTACAAGCCTACACATCCGCCTGTATTTGTAAACAAATCGTGGAGAGATGCGAAGTAAGCGACAAGTAACACGCAATATGTTAGCGGTAGCAGTTATGCTGCTATCGCTGGCATATTTATATTCATGCTCTATGACACGGGAGATTAATAATGAAGACACACAACAGGAGAAAGCCGATAGCACAAAGGTGTTCGTACCTACTCATCCTCCTGTAGTCGTGCCTCATTCTTGGCGCGATGCCCTTAGGAACTAATACAGCTTGTCCTTGGGGTAAAAATAATTTACAGACTATAATAAGAGAGGCCTACAAAAGTGTGTGAGCCTCTCTTATTATATATGCCAGATTATTATTTCTGGTGCTGGTCGCGAAGCAAGTCATTCACAGTCTTCACTGGGTTGAAGGTTGTGAGAGGTACTTCAACAAAGACTGTGTTCCAGTCGCTCATGGCACCGTTCCAAAGGCCTGGAAGCTCGAGTGCTTTGAGCGAGCGACCACCTTTCGACTTAGATGAAATGAAACCTGTGGACTTGTCGATATACTTGGGCAGGTCGAACTTGTTACCCTTATAATCCTTGATTGCACATACGAGGTCTACGGGATTGAAGTGGGTTCCTTCCAAGAACATAGCCTTCTTCACAGGGTTGTCCATGTCAATCTGCGAGCTCTCAAGAATCTGTAGCGATACCGTTCCATCAGCATTGTATGCCAAGAATGGTCCACCGCCAGGCTCACCTACATTCTGAACCATACCGCATACACGCATCGGTCTGTTAAGCTTCTTCTTCAGGTATGCTGTGAGCACATCTCCCTTTAAGGTCTCAATGGCAGGGTGTATACAATACAGCTTCTCCTGCAGGAAAGTGACCATTTCTTGCAACTCTTCATCCGAGCAGTTGCCCTCGTCCAAACGCTTCAGGTAAGCAAAAGCCTGTGCTTGAAGTGATACCAAAACACCAGCCAACAGCTTCTTATAAGTCACAGTGTCGTCTTTAAGACGGTCGGGGACTACATTGTCGATGTTCTTGATGAATACCACATCGGCATCCAAGTCGTTGAGGTTCTCAATCAGTGCTCCATGGCCACCGGGACGGAATACCAAACTGCCATCGGTGTCTCTGAAGAGTTCATTATGGATATCAGCAGCTACGGTATCGGTGCTGGCCTTCTGTTCCGAGAAGGTGATATCATACTTCACACCAAACTCCTGTTCGTAACGAGCAACGACAGAGGCAACCTTCGCTTTGAAAAGTTCACGATGCTCGGGCGATACAGTGAAGTGTACGTGAACATTCTTATTGGCATCTTGTGCATAGAGTGCTCCCTCAACAAGATGCTCCTCAAGCGGAGTACGTACGGTTCCATTCTCATAGAGATGGAAGAGCAGCAAGCCCTTGGGCAATTGGCCAAAGTTAAGGCCTTCGGGGTTGAGTAGGGCAGCTACTACGTCACGATGATGGCCTTCGTCCATCAACGCAGTGATATCCTTTCCATAAAGTTCTACACACTTCTCGTTAAGCGCAGCATAAAAGCCAAAGAACCCTATATGATCAAAAAATACATGCTCAAAATCGGTGACAGGCTCATCATGTCCGCCATTCAGAAACTCGTAAAGGTTCTTGAACATACGGCTGGCTGCGCCAGATGCAGGTACAAACTTTACAATACGATGGTTATTCTGTAGATATGTGTTCCAATCATCGGTGGCTGCCTCCACAATAGCTTCGTCGGCTTTGATTATGCCATGGCTTATCGAAGCTGGGGCCTCTAATGTCAAGTAGGGGAACCCCTTCTTGAAACATTCCAACTGTTCCAATACTTGCGCCTCTGTTATCCCTCTCTTCGATAACATCAATTGGTCTTCTTGTGTAAACATAATTATCTGAATTTACTATTTAACGTGCCAAAGTTAAAAAGAATCGAACAACTCTGCCAATTTTTCTTAACAAATTTGTGCAAAACTGGATGAAAAAGATTCTACTCCTATTTATATAATAAAAAATATCCCAAAACTGAT
>CANBEE010000286.1 GCA_947367415.1 uncultured Bacteroidales bacterium | reverse complement strand
CAATAATGAAGTATTTTTGTCTTGAAGAACTCACCGACAGCGCCACCGCGCTATGCGAGGGCATAGACAATCGCCCATCGAAGTGTGCATACCACCTCTTGCACGTATTAGTAGAGCAACTCCTTGACCCCATACGCGAGGCGTGGGCAATCTCAAGTATCAGGTGATAGAATAGGAAGTTGCGTTCACTTTGCCGAACAGTGCCTTACATATTCTTGGCTCCCTCGGAGATGAGGAGGAGTTTGTCACCTACCTGGAGATGTAGTGAACCGTTGGGTACAAGGAATTCTGTTCCGCGCTTGACTATCATTACGAGTGTCCCTTGGGGGAGGCTCATGTCCTTGAGGGTGTCCCCATCGGCAATCATGGCTGGAGTGACGGTGATGTCGGTAAGGTCTGTGTCAATCTCATCGGGGAGCTCTACTCCAAAGTCATTGCCTGTCTTCTCCATTGGTGCGGAGAGCCCTAGCTTGCGTGCAAAGAAGGGGAGTGTGGTGCCTTGCAGTATGAGGGAGAGCAATGTTATGAAGAATACGATGTTGAAAATCTGGTCGGCTCCCTCTACGTTTGCTACTACGGGGTAGGTGGCGAAGATGATGGGCACTGCACCGCGTAGGCTAACCCATGAAATGTAGAGTTTGGAGCGGGCAGTGATTTTACGGAAGGGTAGGAGGCATAGTGCGACGCTGAGTGGACGTCCGATAAGAATCATAAACCCTGCTATGAGTACAGCTACAAGTGCTACATCGAGCATCTCGCGTGGATTGACGAGTAGGCCCAAAAGGATGAACATGATGATCTGGAATAGCCATGTAAGCCCGTCGAAGAAGGTGGAGATCTCTTTTCTATTGGCGATTTTTGAGTTTCCTATCATCATGCCTGAGATGTATACAGCGAGGTATCCGTTTCCTTTGAAGAGGTCACAAACGGAGAATGTGAAGAACACCACTGCAAGCATGAATATCGGGTAGAGTGATTTGTTGTCGAGATTGAGCTTATTGATGATGTATACTGCTAATTTCCCCGTGCCGTAGCCAATGAGTCCGCCAAAGATGAATTGCTGCAGGAATGAGATTACGATTGCGCTTGCTCCGTTGCTCTCGGCGGTAATAAGCTGTATGAGCACGATGGTGAGCATATAGGCCATAGGGTCGTTAGAGCCACTCTCCAACTCTAGCATGGGGCGAAGGTTGTGCTTGAGGTTCATCTTCTGCGAGCGGAGGATGGCAAACACGGATGCAGAGTCGGTAGATGACATTGTAGAGGCTAACAATAGGGAAGGTAGGAATGCAAAATAGATATTACTCCATTGCATCCCCGATAGCCACCAAATGAAAATACCCGTGAAGACCGCTGTGAGGAGCACGCCGACAGTGGATAGCACAAGACCTGGAGCCAGTACGGGCTTTATCTCATGAAACTTTGTGTCCATACCACCCGAGAAAAGAATGATGCAGAGGGCTATCATACCGACGAATTGGGCATCTTTCATGTCGTTGAACTGAATGCCCAGGCCGTCGCTGCCAAATAGCATACCGACAAGAAGGAAGAGAAGCAGGGTGGGGACACCGAAACGGGCGCTGGTCTTGCTTACTGCGATACTTACAAAAAGTAGGATGGAGCCTATGAGGAGTATGTTGCCTGAGGTAATCATGTTTTTTAATTCTGAATTGTGAATTATGGTCTATGATTTATTTTTTAACTATTGACATTTAATCTTTAACTTTTAATTCCCTAGTTGGGGGTTAGCCTTCGCGGACGAAGTCGAGCATCTCGAAGATTTCTTCGCGACTTGCAGTGCGGTTGATGCGTATGTCGCCAATGTTGCCAAGCAAGGTGAAGCGTATCTCGTTTGCAACATTCTTTTTGTCGTGTTGCATGAGTTCGTAGAGTTCATCATAATCATTACATGTGAAGGTCGGTGTTCCGTATACCTCTTTTATATAGGAGATAGTCTGCCTCAGCTTATCAGCGGGGAATCCTTCACGGATGTGCGAGAGGTATAGCTCGCCAATGAGTCCCCATGCTACTGCATAGCCATGCAGGCAGGGAGTTCCACGACGCATCAGCAATGTTTCGTAGGCATGTCCGAGGGTATGGCCTAAGTTGAGTGCCTTGCGTATATGCTGCTCTTTCGGGTCTTGCTCTACGATATGCTCTTTGGTGTGGATTGATTCCATGATGAGTTGCTGAAGCTCTTCAAGATTAGGACTATTGAGGTCAAAACGCATTACCTGTGCCCAATGTTCTTCTGTGCTGATAAGTCCATGCTTGATCATCTCGGCAAATCCGGAGGCAAGGTTGGCTGCATCCAATGTTTGCAAGAAGGTTGAGCATACAACTACGGCATCGGCAGGGCAGAAGGCACCAATCTCGTTCTTCAGTGAGTGCAGGTTGATACCCGTCTTTCCTCCCACCGCAGCGTCTACCATTGCAAGCAGTGTGGTAGGCATATTGATATAGTGTATGCCTCGCTTATAGGTCGCAGCAGCAAAGCCACCAAGGTCTGTTACCATGCCGCCACCGACATTTATCAAGAGCGAGTGGCGAGTGGCGCTGTGGCTTGACAGCTCTTCCCATACGTGGCATAGCGTATTGATATGTTTATTGTCATCTCCTGCAGGAATCGTGATATGGTGCGCACTACCTGCTACCTCGCCAATTAGGGGATAGCATAGCTTGGCAGTGTGCTCATCGGTCAATATGAACAGGCGGTCGTACTCTATCTCGTGGAGCAGCTCACTGAGTGTTTCGCTCAGATGATTGGTACTGATAATGCGTTGTTTTGTCATCTTCTTGGGTTATTATTCTACAAAATTAGTCTATTTTTTTTCTTGCGAGGAATGTTGGCTGGCTTTTGTTTATGTTTTTAAACCTTTTTCATCTGGCCAAGTCATATAATCGTTAACTTTGCATAAAATTAGCAGAAAGAATAAATATAAATATAGATATGAAGAAAGTATTGCTCCTTCTTGCT
>CANBEE010000285.1 GCA_947367415.1 uncultured Bacteroidales bacterium | reverse complement strand
GGAATCCATACCTTCATGTCGCCGTTACCGCGATGACACCATGCATAGTAGGGGATAAGGGTGAGCTTCACATCCTCAGCTACGAGCTTGCCCTCCTTATTGAAGGTGAGGGTCTGTGCATCGGTGGTGAGGGTGGTGAGCTGCTGTGTCTTGTAGGTAGGCAACTTTGCCTTGCTCTCCTCGGGGATGAAGGCATCGAGGCTGCGCTGTGCGAGCTCGAACTCGGGGTTCTGGTTGATGAGCACGCTCTTGATGTCGAACTTGTTGTCGGGCCATTCTGCGCAGTATACGAGCGGACCGCGCTCGATAGAGATCATACCACGGTCAGCCTCTACCTTTTCGTTAGCACGTACGGTACGGGGCTCCATGTCGAAGTGGATGCTTACCTGGTCGCCCTTCTTCCACTTGCGGGGGATGGTGAAGTAGCCATCTTCTGTTACCTTTGCATCGGCAACCTCAGCACCGTTTACCTTGATGCTGTAGCTGAGGCGCTTGTTGTCGCTGTAGGTGTAGAGGTCGCTTGCCACGGGACGGCTCTTGAGCCAGCCGGGGATACGGATCTTGAGGTCGAACTGGCCGCAGCTGTTGCGGTCAACCTTGATGTTGATGTCGCCGCAGTAGGGGTAGCCTGTTGTCTGTGTCAAACCTACCTGCTTGCCGGCAACGCTCAGTGTAGATGAGTTGCTGAGGAAGAGGTTTACATATACGGCACGATCCTTCACTGCATATACATAACCGGGCAATGAGGGGATGAAACGGCTGATGTTTGAGGGGCAGCATGCGCAACCGAACCATGCCTGGCGCTGGTGCTGGCCCATTGACTCCAAGGGGTTGGGATAGAAGAACTTACCACCATCGAGGCTCACACCGCTGATGAGGCCGTTGTAGAGCGAGCGCTCGAGTACATCGTAGTACTTTGACTCGCCGTGGAGGAGGAACAGACGATGGTTTACATATACGTTACCGATAGCGGCACATGTTTCGCAATAAGCGCTCATGTTGGGGAGCTCGTAGTTGCGGCCGAATGCCTCACCTGATGCTGTAGCACCGATACCACCGGTGATGTAGAGCTTCTTGTTGACGATGTTGTCCCAGATGTTGTCGATAGCCTTGATGTAAGCTGAGTCGCCTGTGAGGGCAGCTACATCGGCCATACCGGCATACATATAGGTGGCGCGTACGGCGTGACCTACAGCCTCCTTCTGATATACTACGGGCATGTGGCTCTGTGAGTACTCGGTCTTGATGGTGGTCTTGCCACGGTAATCGAGGAAGAACTTGGCCTGGTCGAGGTACTTGCGGTCGCCTGTCACGAGGTAGAGGCGGCAGAGAGCCATCTCAGCAATCTGGTGACCAGGAACTACGCATGCCTGTCCGGGCTTGTCGCCTACTTCGCGGATAACGCAGTCGGCATAGCGGATGGCGATGTCGAGGAACTTGCGTGAACCAGTAGCCTGATAGTGTGCTACGGCACCCTCTACCATGTGGCCGAGGTTGTAGAACTCGTGGCTGAGGTCTTCAACCTTGCTCCAACGTGTGTCGCCAGCCCAGTGGTGAGGATCCTCGGGGTTCTGTGTACGTGCAGTGTAAAGGTAGCCGTCGGGCTCCTGAGCCGATGCGATGACATCCAATACGCTGTCGATGTAGAGCTTGAGCTCCTTGTCGGGGTAGGTCTGCAGGATGTAGCTGGCGCCCTCAATGGTCTTGTAGGGGTCAGTGTCGTCGAATGAGTAGCCTACGCCGTTTACCTTGAACACCTTTGAGGGGTCCTTCATGTGCTCGGCTGCATTCGAGAAGTTGGTGTAGCGACCTTCGCTCTCGCACTTGCTGAATGCCAAGGGGATGGTAACCTCACGACTGGCTTCGAGGCGTTGGCCCCAGAAGCTGTTGCTCTCAACCTTTACTGATGTAAAGGGGACCGGAGTGATAGGATAACCACCCGACTGGTCCTTCTTCTGTGCACTTGCCGGCAAGATGATGGCGGCTGTGAGTGCGGTAAGAATGATTTTCTTCATGTTGTTAGTTATTAAGATGGTTGATTGTTGGTTTATTTCTCCCAAAGATTGAATTCGTCGAACGATACCCATGACTTGTTGTCGGTATAGGTGGTCTGGTAGAGGCCTACCTTCAATTTCTTGCCACGGAGCTGCGGTGCGTGGATGGGCGAACCGGGCATGTCGGTCCAACTCTTGCCGTCCTTGCTTGTGCGGATGGTGAAGGTGTCGCCAGTACGCTCAATCTGCAGGTAGGGGTCGTAGTCCCAGGCATTGCCACGGGGGAATTGCGGACGGCTGAAACCACGCACATGGGTGAGCATGTTACCGCAGTTGTAGCTTGGGAAGGCTCCCACGTGGATAATCTCCTGGCCACGCATGCCCGAGTCGTCGAGCACGATGATACCGCCTTCGTTGTAGGCGGGGGTGCGGCGTGCCTCCTGACCATCGAGTGCTACCACCTTGGCCTGCATGAGGAAGTCGCCCTCCACCTCTTTATAGAGGATGGCACCGTTGTCCTCCTTGCGTGTGTTGAGGTTGGCATGCGATGAGGTGAGGGTGATGACACCATCGGCGGCTACGGCGCTCATGGCATATCGCGGGTCACTGTTGATGAGTGCACCATCCCATCCCTTCAGGTCAACTGTGTAGTCGGTAGCCTCGTCAGCCTGGTCACCGAAGTGCTTGAAGAGGTCGGCGCTGATGGTGATGTCAGCGGTGAGGATACTTGAGTACTCTCCGCTATCGTCGGTTACCTGTACAAGGCACTTCTGGTTGGGCTTTCCGTCGGTGGCGAGGATGAGCGATGAGAGGTTGGCTGCTGTGATGCTCTCCCAATTGATGGCGGGGACAGAGGTGTCGGCAGCTTTTGATTTCTTGGACTTCTTGACGGGCTCGAAACTGGTGACTGCATACTTGTAGTTGAGTAGTCCCGATTCAATGCGCTCGCCATTGCCGTCGACAACGGTGATGCTGAGCAGACTGGGGGAGAGGCTGCACACCT
>CANBEE010000284.1 GCA_947367415.1 uncultured Bacteroidales bacterium | reverse complement strand
CCTCGAACGATACGAGCGGTTTCACCGGCTCGGCCTTGTAGTTGGCAGCCTCGTTGGCCTTCTTGATATCCTCGAGGCGCTGCATCTGGGCGTCGATGGCGCTGTCCTCAATCTTCTCGAAGAGGAGCTCCGCCTTACCCAACTGATGGCCTGCGGCGAGCAGGTCGGTGCGGCCCAGCTGCTCCCACTCGAAGCTCTCCATGCCGAGCATGCCGCGCAGCTTCTCGCTGCTGAAGGGCAAGAAAGGCTCGAAGGCGATGGCGAGGTTAGCCGCCAACTGCAACGAGAGGTTCAGGATCGTGCCCACACGCTCCATGTCAGTCTTGGCAAGCTTCCAAGGCTCGGTGTCGGCCAGATACTTGTTACCGATGCGGGCGAGGTTCATCGCCTCCTTCTGTGCCTCGCGGAACTTGAAGCCGTCGAGCAGCTTCTCCACCTCGGCCTTCACGTCCATGAACTCGGCGATGGTAGCCTTGTCATAGTCGGTGAGTTCGCCGAAGGCAGGCACCTTACCGTCGAAATACTTGTGGGTGAGCACGAGGGCACGGTTCACGAAGTTACCGTACACAGCCACGAGCTCATTATTGTTGCGTGCCTGGAAATCCTTCCAGGTGAAATTGTTGTCCTTGGTCTCGGGCGCATTGGCTGTGAGCACATAGCGCAGCACATCCTGCTTGCCGGGGAAGTCCACGAGATACTCGTGCAACCACACCGCCCAATGCTGGGGAGTGCTGCCGCAATGTATCTCAATACTATAGAGAGTTCCGATACCCCTTACACCACCTGGCTTCCGGGCTTCACCTCGCGCAGGAGCGATGTCACGGCCAACGAGCCGTCGAAGTTCTCGGCGCTGAGGATCATACCCTCGCTCACGAGTCCGTTCTTGAACTGGCGCGGAGCAAAGTTGGCGATGAAGAGCACCTGCTTGCCCACGAGCTCCTCGGGAGCATAGTGCTCGGCGATACCGCTCACGATGGTGCGGTCGGCGAGTCCGTCGGCAATCTTGAACTTGAGGAGCTTCTTCATCTTGGGCACGCGCTCACACTCGAGCACGGTGCCTACGCGGATGTCGAGCTTCTCCCAGTCCTCGAACGATACGAGGGGCTTCACGGGCTCGGCCTTGTAGTTGGCTGCCTCGTTGGCCTTCTTGATATCCTCGAGGCGCTGCATCTGTGCGTCGATGGCGCTGTCTTCAATCTTCTCGAAGAGGAGTTCGGCCTTGCCCAGCTGATGGTCAGCAGCGAGCAGGTCGGTGCTACCGAGCTGGTTCCACTCAAACGTCTCCATGCCGAGCATGCCGCGCAGCTTCTCGCTGCTGAAGGGCAGGAAGGGCTCGAAAGCGATGGCGAGGTTGGCAGCGAGCTGCAACGACAGGTTGAGGATGGTGCCTACGCGCTCCATATCGGTCTTGGCCAGTTTCCAGGGTTCGGTGTCGGCTAGGTACTTGTTGCCGATACGGGCGAGATTCATGGCCTCCTTCTGTGCCTCACGGAACTTGAAGGTGTCGAGCAGCTTCTCCACCTCGGCCTTCACGTCCATAAACTCGGCGATGGTAGCCTTGTCATAGTCGGTGAGCTCGCCACATGCGGGCACCTTGCCGTCGAAATATTTGTGTGTGAGCACCAGAGCGCGGTTCACAAAGTTGCCGTATACGGCCACCAGCTCATTGTTGTTGCGCGCTTGGAAGTCGCGCCAGGTGAAATTGTTATCCTTGGTCTCGGGTGCATTGGCAGTGAGCACATAGCGCAATACGTCCTGCTTGCCGGGGAAGTCCACGAGGTACTCGTGGAGCCATACGGCCCAGTTGCGCGAGGTAGATATCTTGTCGTCCTCGAGGTTGAGGAACTCGTTGCTCGGCACGTTGTCGGGCATCACATAGCCGCCGTGCGCCTTCATCATGGTGGGGAAGATGATGCAGTGGAACACGATGTTGTCCTTGCCGATGAAGTGCAGCAGGCGTGTGTCCTCATCCTGCCACCATTTCTCCCAAGAACCCCAACGCTCGGGCTCGTTGTCGCAGAGCTCCTTGGTGTTGCTGATGTAGCCGATAGGCGCATCGAACCATACGTAGAGCACCTTGCCGTTGGCACCCTCTACGGGCACGGGGATACCCCAGTCGAGGTCGCGGGTCATGGCACGGGGCTGCAGGTCCATGTCGAGCCAGCTCTTGCACTGGCCATACACGTTGGGGCGCCACTCCTTGTGACCCTCCAGAATCCACTCCTTCAGCCATTGCTGGTACTCGTTGAGCGGCAGGTACCAGTTCTTGGTCTCACGGAGCACGGGAGTCTCGCCCGTCTCCTTGGAGCGTGGGTTGATGAGTTCGGTAGGCTCAAGGGCACGTCCGCAGCCCTCCTCGCATTGGTTTCCGTAGGCCTGCTTATGGCAGTAGGGACACTCGCCCACCACGTCGCGGTCGGTGAGGAATTTTCCTGTTTTCTCATCGTAGAACTGCATCGTCGACTGCTCCACCAACTTGCCCTCATCGTAGAGCTTGCGGAAGAAGTCGGATGCAAACTTATGATGCTCTTCCGATGTGGTACGGCTGTATACGTCGAACGAGATACCGAACTCCTTGAAGCTCTCCTTGATAATGTTGTGGTAACGGTCCACCACATCCTGTGGTGTGATGCCCTCCTTGCGAGCACGCTGGGTCACGGGCACGCCGTGCTCGTCGGAGCCGCCCACGAAGAGCACCTCCTCGTCCTTGAGGCGGAGGTAACGCACGTAGATGTCGGCAGGTACGTATACGCCAGCTAGGTGACCGATATGTACAGGACCGTTGGCATAGGGAAGTGCCGAAGTGACGGTCGTTCTCTTGAATTTCTTTTCCATAATATTGCTATTTACTTAATTGTTGCAAAATTAGTGTAAGCTGAGCGAAAAAGCAAGTTTACTTGTACTGTTCTGAAGCGCCGCCTAATTTATGGGCTTGCAAGGCAAGAACTAGAGTTAGTGCAAGCCGAATGAAATGCCAAATTTATTTAAGCATTTAAGAA
>CANBEE010000283.1 GCA_947367415.1 uncultured Bacteroidales bacterium | reverse complement strand
TGACTTCCAGAATACTACGTGGTACTCTACGGGTACACCATCGTCACCGAGGATGTTGATCTGCTCGGCAATCTCCTTACCACGGAGCAGGCGGGTCTTGATCTCGTTGACCTTCTCAAGCCACTGGTCGTTGATGCGCTTAGAGATATAAGATTCAAACTCGGGATACTCCAAGTACTTAGAGTAAGAGTCGATGGGGTTCACGGCGGGGTAGCGCTTCTTATCGGCACGCTCCTGCTCCAATGCATAGAAGCATCGGGCCACCTTCTTGGTGTTCTCGGTCACAGGCTCCTTGAGGTTACCACCGGCAGGTGATACGGTACCGAGGAAGGTTACTGAACCTACCTCACCGTTGTTCAAGGTTACGTAACCGGCACGGCCGTAGAAGTTAGAGATGATAGATGAGATATCCATCGGGAAAGCATCGGGACCAGGGAGCTCCTCCATACGGTTCGACATCTCACGCAATGCCTGTGCCCAACGTGAAGTAGAGTCGGCCATCAGCAATACGCGCAGACCCATAGAGCGGTAATACTCGGCCATGGTCATGGCGGTATACACTGATGCCTCACGGGCAGCAACGGGCATGTTTGACGTGTTGGCAATAATGATGGTACGCTCCATCAGCTTGCGGCCGGTGTGGGGGTCGATGAGCTCGGGGAACTCGGTGAAGATTTCTACTACCTCGTTGGCACGCTCACCGCAGGCAGCGATGATCACGATGTCGGCCTCGGCCTGCTTAGAGATAGCGTGCTGGAGCACGGTCTTACCTGTACCGAAGGGACCAGGGATAAAGCCTGTACCACCCTCAACGATGGGGTTCACGGTGTCAATAACACGTACACCAGTCTCAAGCAACTTGAAGGGACGGGGTTTGTCTACATAGTTGGTCATAGCCACCTTTACGGGCCAACGCTGAATCATGTTCACCTCAACATCGTTGCCCTGCTCGTCGGTGAGTACGGCGATAGTATCCTTAATAGTATACTCACCCTCCTTGGCGATAGACTTCACGGTGCATACACCCTTCTGCTGGAAGGGAACCATGATTTTCAGCGGCTGTGAGTTCTCCTCTACGGCACCGAGCCAGTCAGAAGCCTTCACCTTGTCGCCTACCTTGGCGAGGGGCTTGAACTCCCACTTGCGGTCGTCGTCAAGAGCGTAGGTATACTGTCCGCGCTTGAGGAATACACCATCCATCTTGTCGAGGTCGTTCTGCAGACCATCGTAGTTCTTAGAGAGCATACCGGGACCCAATGTCACCTCTAGCATGTGGCCGGTAAATTCGGCAGGCGCACCCACCTTCAGTCCGCGTGTGCTCTCAAACACCTGCACAAACACGTCGCTACCCACAACCTTGAGCACCTCGGCCATCAGCTTGTCGCCTCCGGTGGTGATGTAGCAGATTTCGTTCTGTGCCACGGGACCGTCTACTGTCAGCGTCACCAAGTTCTGGACAACGCCTTTCACTTTTCCTGTTGTAGCCATATATCTGTTTTTATTTCTTATTTGTATTTATCGTAAACTCTTGAGGAACCTTAACCTCCTCTTTTAACTGACGTATCATGCTGCGCAGTAGTTCGCCTCCGGCCTCGGCATCAAGTGATATCCAACGCTCGATAATCTGTACCTTGACGAGGAATGCAAACAGCTTCTCCACACTGAAGTAGTCGAAGAACGAAGCCTCTTCCATCCACTCCCACTTGAAGACATCGAGACGGCGCTCACGCTCTACGAGGTTTTCAATCTCGCTGATGCGCATAATCTCCTCGAACGAGTCCATCAATCCTGTCAGACCGAAGTCGCGGCTATTTGATGTACGCAATGCCTTGGCCACCTCATTGTTACCCACAATCAGATTCTTCACGTCGAGTTTGTATCGGCGTGCAGTGATAGCGGTGAGGAAGTTGTTGAGGTCGAGGTTAAACTGGAACCAACGTGTCACGAATGCATTGCCCTGATTCATTGCATACGCATAGTAGAGCTGTGCCAGGCGGTCCTCAGGGAAGAGTGCCTCTGCACCCTCCTCATCAACCTCTACTTCGGCCACGAAGTCATACATGTAGCGCGGATAGTTGCGGTCGGGAGCCTCTTGGGCACGGGCTGCTTCAATGATGGCGAGCAGCTCGTCGCGTGTGTACAGGCCCTCCTCGCCAAGCACAGCCTCTCTATCCTTTATTAATAATAGGAGATTGGCATTATCGTAGCTCAGGTAGACGAGGTCGAGCAGTGCACGGTCATCGGCTGCCAGCTCGGGATAGTACAACTCGCGGAACCCACGCACGGTGAGGTTCAGCTTGTTGTCGTCGAGCGACAATTCCGGCAGTCCGGCTATGAGATAATAATAGTTTGTTTTCATGAAAAAGAATTTATGATTTATGATTTATGATTTATTGCCAAATCCATATATGCGTTGGAGAGCAAATCACAAATCAGAAATCTCAAATCATAAATCAAAATAGCATCTCAACTAACTCGGGGCGGAGGAACGACTTGAAGAAGTTTACGAACTCCTCTTCGCCAAAGTTCACCTTGTATGAGCCATCAGCAGGCTGAATGGTGAAGAGTGCCTTCTGTCCGTTCACCTCTTCGATGGTCACGCCCTTGTCGAGCAGTGCCTTGGCCTGAGCGGCGAAGTACTTCTTCAGTGTGTCGGCATCAGCTGTAGAGATTACGATAGGCTCGTCGGCTACCCACTTCTCGGCGAGTGCCACTACAAACTTACCCATCACCTCCTTGTCAGCGGTGAGTTCCTTCACTGCATTGCCCACCACCTTGTCAGAAACCAGTGTAGCCACCTCACTCTTGAGGGCATTTACAGACTGGCCTGCAAAGAGGCGAAGCTCTGACTTTGTGTTTTCCATCAACTCTCCTGCCTGCTTCTGAGCGGCAGCAATCAAGGCGTCAGCCTCCTTACGAGCCTTCTCAACGATTTCGGCAGCTTGGGTATTAGCAGCGGCTACGATGCGTGCAGCCTCTTCGTTACCCTTCTCTACTCC
>CANBEE010000282.1 GCA_947367415.1 uncultured Bacteroidales bacterium | reverse complement strand
CCGAAAGACCCAGGCCTTCCGCCGCATCGAGTTTGGGACGAAGGCTTCTACGACAGTGCAGGCCACCATAAACTTCGACACCTCGCCCCAGCCGCTCTTCCACAAGAACTTTGAACTGGTGGAGCAGTCGCTCGCCGACCTCATTGAGCGGGGCTATCAGGTGTATATACTCACCGACAGTGCCAAGCAGGCCGAGCGCCTGAAGACCATCTTCGAGGAGCGCGGCAGCAACATCCCCTTCACGGCGGTGGACAAGACTATTCATGGCGGATTCATCGACAACACCATGCGCGTGGCCTGCTTTACCGACCATCAGATATTCGACCGCTTCCACAAGTACAACCTCCGCAGCGACAAGGCACGTAGCGGCAAGATGGCCATCTCGCTCAAGGAGCTCAGCCAGTTTGAGCCGGGCGACTACGTGGTGCATATCGACCACGGTGTGGGCCGCTTTGCCGGACTGGTGCGCATGCCCAACGGCAACAGCACGCAGGAGGTGATAAAGCTCGTATACAGCAACGATGATGTGGTGTTCGTGTCTATCCACTCGTTGCACAAGATATCCAAGTACAAGAGCAAGGAGGGCGAGGCACCGCGCATCAACAAGCTGGGCACGGGCGCGTGGGAGAAGCTCAAGGAGCGCACCAAGACCAAGATCAAGGATATCGCCCGCGACCTCATCAAGCTCTACTCGCAGCGTGCGCAGGAGAAGGGCTTTGCCTATAGCCCCGACAGCTTCATGCAGCACGAGCTGGAGGCGAGCTTCCTCTACGAAGACACGCCCGACCAGCTGAAGGCTACCGTAGACATCAAGGCCGACATGGAGCGTCAGCGCCCGATGGACCGCCTCGTGTGCGGCGATGTGGGCTTCGGCAAGACCGAGGTGGCCGTGCGTGCTGCCTTCAAGGCGGCATGCGACAACAAGCAGGTGGCGGTGCTGGTGCCTACCACCGTGCTGGCCTACCAGCATTGGCGCACCTTCTCGGAGCGACTGAAAAACTTCCCCTGCCGCGTGGAGTACCTGAGCCGTGCACGCTCGGCTGCCGACACGAAGAAGGTGCTGGAGGGGCTCAAGAGCGGCGAGGTGAACATCGTGGTGGGCACGCATAAGCTCATAGGCAAGGGCGTGAAGTTCAAGGACCTGGGTCTGCTCATCATCGATGAGGAGCAGAAGTTTGGCGTGTCGGTGAAGGAGAAGCTGCGCCAGCTGAAGGTGAGTGTAGATACGCTCACGCTCACGGCCACCCCTATACCGCGCACCCTGCAGTTCTCGCTCATGGGAGCACGCGACCTGAGTGTCATACAGACCCCGCCGCCCAACCGCTATCCCATACAGACCGAGGTGCACACCTTCAATGAGGAGATTATACGCGAGGCGGTGAACTTTGAGCTCAGCCGCAACGGACAGCTCTTCATCATCAACAACCGCATACAGAACCTTGCTGAGCTGGCGGCACTCGTCACACGCAATGTACCCGATGCCCGTGTGTGTATTGGCCACGGACAGATGCCGCCCGAGGAGCTGGAGAAGGTCATCATGGGCTTTGTGAACCACGACTACGACGTGCTCATAGCTACCTCTATCGTGGAAAACGGCATCGACATCCCCAATGCCAATACCATCATCATCAATCAGGCACACAACTTCGGCCTGAGCGACCTGCACCAGATGCGAGGCCGCGTGGGACGTGGCAACAAGAAGGCCTTCTGCTACCTGCTGGCTCCGCCACTATCGGTGCTCACCCCCGAGGCACGCCGTAGATTGCAGGCCATCGAGAACTTTACCGACCTGGGCAGTGGCATCCATATCGCCATGCAGGACCTCGACATCCGCGGTGCGGGTAACCTGTTGGGTGCCGAGCAGAGCGGCTTCATTGCCGACCTCGGCTACGAGACCTATCAGAAGATTCTGGGCGAGGCGGTGCACGAGCTCAAGACCAATGAGTTTGCCGACCTCCTCATGGGCGACGTGGCCGAAGGCGAGAAAATCAGCGGTGACGGATTCGTGGTGGAGTGTGCCGTGGAGAGCGACCTCGAACTGCTGTTCCCCAATGAGTATATCCCCACCAGCAGTGAGCGCATGCTCGTGTATCGCGAGCTCGATAGCTTGGAGACGGATGAGGAGCTGGCCAAGTTCCGCACATGCCTCACCGACCGCTTCGGCCCTGTGCCCCCGATGGGCGAGGAGCTGCTGCGTGTGGTACCGCTCCGACGCATAGGCAAGCAGCTCGGTATCGAGAAAATCCTGCTCAAGGGAGGCCAGATGGCGCTCTACTTCGTGAGCAACCTCGAGAGTCCCTACTATGACAGCGCTGCCTTCGGGCGTGTGATGAACTATACGGCGATGACTCCCTATGAGTGTCGTTTCCGTGAACTGTCGGGCAAGCGTAGTCTGCTCATCAAGGGTATTGAGACGGTTGAGGCCGCACTGAATGTACTGTTCGCGATGCAACGATAACTCTTGGACGTATATATATAAAGAAGGCTGACCACACGGTCAGCCTTGCTTGCATATAACAGCTTGGTAACTGTCCCGATTAGAACCAACGAACGTAGCAGAAGTCCTGACGGTGAGGCAGGTCTACATTCTTGGGATACATACGGTAGGCAACCTTGAAGGTACCGGCGTTGTTCACATCGTGCATGCCCTCGAAGGTGTGGATGTTGTTCTCACGCTTAACGAGGTTCATGGTGTCGATGCTGTGGATGTGCTCCTTGCCTTCGGTGTCGGTAACGATAGTTACTACCTCTACGCCTACTGCATCGTCGAGACCCTTCTCGTCGAGTACTACGGTGAGCTTCACATCGTCACCGCTGACAACCTCCATATCGGCTACGTTGGTAGCTGATACTACCTCGATAGAATCCCAACGCTCAGCTACTGTCTCCTTCCAAGCGGCGATCTCCTTAGCCTTGGCATTGTCGTTGGCCGAGAGTGCAGCGAAGCGGCTGCCGAGCTTGTTGTAGAACTTGGTGTAGTAGTCGTCGAGCTGACGCTTCATGGTGTAGTGAGGTGCAATCTGTGCGATTGAGT
>CANBEE010000281.1 GCA_947367415.1 uncultured Bacteroidales bacterium | reverse complement strand
CTTTCGAGCGTTGTATCGCTCTCGGTATCGGTGTAGGCTCAGGCTACCTGTTCGAGACCACCTTCAAGCGCGAGGTATACTCTGACCTCACCGGTGAGCGTGGTTCACTCATGGGCGCTATCCAGGGCTTGCTGCTCGCTCAGTACGAGGTGCTCCGCGAGAATGGCCACACCCCCTCTGAGGCATTCAACGAGACCGTCGAGGAGCTCACACAGTCGCTCATGCCCCTCTTTGCCAAGAACGGTATGGACTGGATGTATGCCAACTGCTCTACCACAGCTCAGCGCGGTGCGCTCGACTGGATGGGTCCCTTCCACGATGCCATCAAGCCCGTTATGGAGCAGCTCTATGAGAGCGTGAAGACTGGCAACGAGGCTCAGATCTCTATCGACAGCAACTCGAAGCCCGACTACCGCGAGAAGCTCGAAGAGGAGCTCCGTGCCCTCCGCGAGAGCGAGATGTGGCAGACCGGTGCCGTAGTACGCAAGCTTCGTCCCGAAAATAATTAATTGCTTGCTTGGCCGACATAACTAAGCAGCCAAGCAGATAATAAAGGAAAGGACACCCCTTTTGGAGTATCCTTTCTTTTTTTGCAAAAACGGAAGAAATCCATCGTAGTGGAAAGAATCATGTACTTTTCACTCTCGCTTTTAATTCTTTATTGTACCTTTACGCTGATAATATAATTTAGAACATAATGATAGGAACCATAGTAAATACATGCACGATAATCGTAGGCAGCATCGTGGGCGCCGTGATGAACAGGGGCGTAAAGGAGAAGTACAAGAATACCCTATACACGGGCCTCGGGCTGGCGTGCCTGGGCATCGGGCTCAATGCCGTGATCAGCAACTTCGGCAAGAGCGAATACCCGGTGCTGTTCATCGTGTCGATAGCCCTGGGGAGCATCGTTGGTACGGCACAGGACCTCGACGGACGGTTTGCTCGACTGATCAACAAGCGTTCGAAGAAGAGCGGGAACGCGAACCTTGCCGATGGTCTCTCTACTGCCATTCTGCTTTATTGCATAGGGCCGTTGGCCATGCTTGGCCCGGTGATAAGTGCTCTGAAGGGTGATAATACCTTTCTCTACACCAATGCGACGCTCGACCTGGTGACCTCCACCGTGTTTGCTAGTACGTATGGCATATGGATGATACTTGCCGCGCCGGTGCTCTTCTGCTGGCAGGGAATGTTCTACATGGTGGCCAAAATCTCGAGTACAGCCATCAGTGAGGCCCTCATGGCAGAACTGCTCATTGTGGGCGGACTGATGATTGTGGCTTCAGGGCTGTCATTGCTCAAGCTGAAAGATTGTAAGACACTGAATATGCTGCCAGCATTACTTGTCCCTGTTGTGTGGTTTTTGATTAGGAGCATTATTCAGTAGCTCTGTGTTATGAGTGACTCAAGGATTGGCGTGTGAATACTATCGTTACAGCCGACTGGCATGTTCCGGCACCTTCGATAGGAGGATTATGTTTGGCGACGCGAACCTTTACTCGTTTGAGGGTGGGGAAGCAGTTAAGCAGGGCTTTGCCGATACGGCCACATACGTGCTCGAGCAATTGTGAAGGGATGTTCATCTCATGTTTAACGATCTCGTAGGCTTCAGCATAGTTAATGGTGCCGCTGAGGTCGTCCGTGGCTACGGCTTGGCTGATGTCGGCCTCTAGAGTGAGGTCTACTGTAAAGGTGTTGCCCAAGAGACGTTCCTCGGATAATACGCCATGGTAGGCGTGGAAAGTAAGGTCGCATAGCTCAATTGTGGAGCTTTGTATGGTTACAGATTGGGGCATATTGTCATTAATGGGTTAATGAAACTGCATGGTTGAAAAATTGAAAGGGAACCCTCAACGACTTGAGCGGTCCCCTTTCTCGCGTATGTAAAAGAAAATTTGATTCGTTATCCGCGTTGTCTTTATTATCCCTTTTAAAGGAGTATTTAATTATCCACAACGGCTAGTGCCGCAGTTGGTACAAATGAGACAACCCTCTTGGTATACAAGTGACTCTTGACCGCAATTCGGACAAACTTGTCCCTTGGCTGCTGTACCATCGAGTACGTATTTCTTTAGAGCACGCTCAACGCCGACTTTCCAGGTATTGATACTTTCGCTATCAAGCTGCAATGAGCTAACGAGCTTGATTACCTGTTCGATAGGCATGCGGTAGCGGAGCACGCCTGAGATGAGCTTGGCGTAGTTCCAATATTCCTTATCGAACTTCTCGGAAAGGCCCTCAATAGTGGTCTTGTAGCCGCGCTTGTTGCTGAACTGGAAGTCGTAGCGCTTTACGCCGTTCTCGTCCACATTCTTGATGATGTAGCCGTTGGTTACTGACTTGGGCAGAAGGATACCTTCCTCGTCATCGGCCAAACCTGTGAAGATTTCGTAAGGACGTCCGTCGAGCAAGCCTACGAAGGCCACCCATTTCTCCTTGTTGTTCTGGAAGCGTACGATATCAGCCTCGAGTACACGGGGACGGGTTTCTACTACTACGGGTGGCTTGCAGGTGCAAGGCTCTTCTACAGGTTTGCCATCAGCTGTTTTCTTTTTGTTGTCGGTGGCGATGAGTACGCCGCTACGCGAACCGTCGCGGTATACGGTGCAACCCTTGCAACCACACTTCCATGCCTCCACATACAAGTCGTTAACCAACTCTTCGCTTACGTCTGCGGGGAGGTTGATGGTAACGCTGATGCTGTGGTCTACCCACTTCTGGATGCGGCCCTGCATCTGTACCTTCTTGAGCCAGTCGATATCGTTGGCGGTAGCCTTATTGTAGGGGCTCTCGGCTACCATGGCGTCAATTTCCTCTTGGGTGTATCGCTTGGTGGTGTCGTATCCCTTGCTCTCCATCCAAGTCATGAACTTGGGATGGTATACGATGAACTCCTCGAATGAGTCGCCTGTTTCGTCAGTAAAGTCTACATGTACATCAGGGTCGTTGGGGTTCACCTTGCGGCGACGCTTGTATACAGGCATGAATACGGGTTCGATACCTGAGGTGGTCTGTGTCATCAAGCTCACGGT
>CANBEE010000280.1 GCA_947367415.1 uncultured Bacteroidales bacterium | reverse complement strand
CTGAGAACTCAGAGAACTCGAAGAACTCTGCCCGAAAGCCCCCTCTTCGGGAGGGGGTTGGGGGAGGCTTCTTCTCTTATCTCAACTTTGCGCCCAGCTGCTTCTCGTATGAGGCGATGAGCTTGGCCATGATCTTGTCAATCTGCTTGTCGTTGAGGGTCTTCTCCTCATCCTGCAGGATGAAGCTTACTGCATAGCTCTTCTTGCCGGGCTCGAGATTCTTGCCTTCGTACACGTCGAACAGCTCGACAGCCTTGAGCAACTTACGCTCACAATCGTAGGCGATGCGCTCGATTTCGGCAAACTGTACGTTCTTGTCGAGCAAGAGTGCGAGGTCGCGCTTCACGGTAGGATACTTGGAGAGTTCGGTGTAGCTTACCTTTACCGTCTTGATAGCCTGGAGCAGGTTCTTCCAGTTGATATCGGCATAGTACACTTCGTTGTCGATATCGAAAGCCTTGGTCAGCTTCTTACTTACGATACCTACGGTAGCCAACAGCTTGCCACCACGAGTGTGATAGCTGAGGGCAGCAGAGTAGATACCGTCAGTAAGGTTACCTACCACTACACTGCGGAGGTTAAGGCCAAGGCGAGCGAAGATATTCTCCACGTATGCCTTTAGCTCATATACGGTAGCATCCTCATCGGCATGTGCCCATGAGCCAGCCACGCGCTTACCTGTCAGCCAAAGTCCGAGGTGATAGTCCTCGCTGTAACAAGCAAGCACCTTCTCGTCGTTCTTCTTCTCCTTATTATAATAATAGCAGTTGCCATACTCGAAGAAGCGCAGGTCGGCACTCTTACGGTTGGCATTGTGCGCTATGCTCTCGAGACCACCAAAGAGCAGAGTCTGACGCATCACGTTGAGGTCGTTGCTCAAGGGGTTCATCAGGTTCACCAGGTTCTCGGGCTTATAGGTCTCATTGCCGTCATAGTAGGCCGCACGAGTGAGCGAGTTGTTGATTATCTCATTGAATCCGCAACCCACCAGCTGCTCGGCTACTACCTGTTGCAGGCGGTGTGAGCGGTCTTCCTTATTCTTGGTGGTGAGGCTCGACTTCAGTGCCGAGGGAATCTCCACATTGTTGTAACCATAGATACGAAGGATGTCTTCTACTACATCGCAAGGACGCTGCACATCTACGCGGTAGGGAGGAATGCTAAGGGCAAGACCCTCGGCAGACTCGTTCTCGATGGACATCTCAAGACTGGCAACGATGCTCTTCACTGTCTCTGCTGGAATCTCCTTACCGATGAGTGAGTTGACGAAGTCGTACTTGAGATCTACCTTGAAGTCCTCGATGGGTGCAGGATATACGTCGCAAATCTCCATAGAGATGGTACCACCGGCCAACTCCTTAACGAGGAGGGCAGCCTGCTTCAAAGCATAGATGACACCATTGGGGTCGATACCACGCTCGAAACGGAACGAAGCATCGGTATTGAGTCCGTGACGACGGGCGGTCTTGCGCACCGAAGTGGGATTGAAGTAAGCGCTCTCAAGGAAGATGTTTACAGACTCCTCGGTAGTACCCGACTCCAAGCCGCCAAAGACACCGGCGATACACATCGGAGCCTCAGCATTGCATATCATGAGGTCGTTCTCAGAGAGTTTGCGCTCTACTCCATCAAGTGTCACGAAGGGAGTACCCTCGGGCATGGTCTTCACCACTACCCTGCCCCCTTTTATCTTGTCTGCATCGAAGCAGTGGAGGGGCTGACCATAGGCATGGAGGATATAGTTGGTGATGTCCACGATGTTGTTGATGGGACGGAGACCAATGGTCGTCAGTCGGTTCTTCAACCATTCGGGACTCTCCTTTACTGTAACACCCTTAACACTCACGCCGGCATAGCGCGGACAAGCAGCTTCACTCACCACCTCGATAGCGATGGGCAGTTCGTTGTTATCCACAGCAAATGCCTCCACTGAGGGACGGTGCAGAGCGGTCTTATAGCCATTCTGTAACAGGTAGGCATAGAGGTCGCGAGCCACGCCATAGTGCGAGCAAGCATCGGCACGGTTGGGGGTGATATCTACCTCGAGCACGTAGTCGCTCTTGATATTATAATAATCCTTGGCAGGGGTTCCGGGCACCGCATCGGCAGGAAGCACGATGATACCTTCGTGACTGGTGCCAATACCGATTTCATCCTCGGCACAGATCATGCCGTTGGACTCTACACCGCGCAACTTTGACTTCTTGATGGTGAAGCACTCATCGCCGTCGTAGAGCTTGGTGCCCAATGTAGCCACTACTACCTTCTGGCCAGCAGCCACGTTGGCAGCGCCACATACAATCTGTACGGAGTCGCCCTCGCCGAGGTTGACCGTTGTCACGTGCATGTGATCCGAGTTGGGATGCGGTTCGCAGGTGAGCACCTCACCAATAACGATACCTTCGAGGCCACCCTTGATAGTTTGCACCTCCTCCACACTGCCTGTCTCCAAGCCTATCGAGGTGAGCGCAGCGGCTACCTCATCGGGAGTGAGGGTAAAATCAACATATTCCTTAAGCCAATTGTACGAAATATTCATATTGCTCTATATCTTTTATTGTTTTTCTGCTATCGAAACGAAATATCGTGCAAAATTACAAAAAGATATTGGCAATAGCGAATTATTGAAGCAAGAATTTACCTCCCGACAGCACTTAATGCGCTATTGGCTCCAATCAACTACCAGAAAAGAGTTTCTATCAGAAAGGCATATCCTGCACACCGCCCATGGGGAATGGATTGTCGGCTGGTGGTGGCGGAACAGGAGGCATACCGATATATGCATCGCTAGACTTGGCTGCGCCACGCTTGTTCATCTTCGATCCCAAAACGGCATCCTCCGGCAATGGCACTAAACTCTCGTCCTGCATATTCTGGAAACGCGCGTAATTGCCAACAAAGCGCAGACGCACATCACCCACCGCACCGTTACGATGCTTGGCTATGATGATTTCGGCCACGCCATGCAGGTCGTTTCCCTTCTCATCCTGGAATATCTTGTAATACTCCGGACGATGGATGAAGATCACAATATCGGCATCCTGCTCGATAGCTCCCGACTCACGAAGGTC
>CANBEE010000279.1 GCA_947367415.1 uncultured Bacteroidales bacterium | reverse complement strand
GCCCTGCGTCTGTGTGGCTACAATCGTGGTGTCGGAGATGAAACTCAGGTTATCGCCGAAGAAAGCTCCACCGACGACCAATGCCACTATGAGAGGTAGGGAACTGCCCGTTTGCTCGGCTATACCTACTGCCACAGGGGTGAGAGCCACGACCGTGCCGACTGAGGTGCCGATGCTGAGTGAGATGAAGCATGCTGCCAGAAATAGTCCAGGCAGCAACATGCCTGCGGGTAGGAAACGCAGGGTGAGGTTCACCGTAGCGTCTATTGCGCCCATTTTGCTGGCGGTGGTGGCAAAGGCACCTGCCAGGACGAAGATCCATATCATAAGCATGATATTCTCATCGCCAGCGCCGCGGGAGAAGATATTGATGCGTTCGCGGAGTTTGAGTTTAGGCGTGATACCTAAGGCGTATGCAGAGGCAATGAGGAAGGCAACGGTCAAAGGCAACTCGTAGAAGTCGCCCGCAATGAGCGACCCTATGAGATAGACCACCATGAATATAATAAATGGAGATAATGCTAGCATACCCTCTTGGCTCTAAACACTAAACTACAAAAGACTCCCTATCTGGAAGACAGCAAATGCCATCACCCATGCCAGGGCAGTGGTGTAAACAGCCGTGAAGATAGCCCATCCCCACCGCTTGGTCTCTTTCTTGATGGCGATGAGGGTTGCCAGGCAGGGGAAGTAGATGAGCACGAACACCATATAGGCCAGTGCGGCCGGGGCAGTGGTGACCGTCTTGAGCGCTGCCGCTATCTGCGCCTCGCTCTCGGCACTGTCTACCTCCTGGTTGGCATAGAGCACGCCGAGAGTGCTCACGATAAGCTCCTTGGCACCCACGCCGCTGACGAGGCCGATGCCCATCTTCCAGTCAAAGCCGAGCGGAGCGATGGCAGGCTCGATGGCCTTGCCTATATATCCTATATATGAATGCTCCTGCTGCTCGGCAGGTGTGATGTATTGCTCATTGCGGGGATAATAACCGAGGAACCACACGACGATGGAGGCAATGAGGATGACACCACCCATCTTCTTCAGATACTCGTAGCCCTTGTCCCACGTATGCTTGAAGATTACCTTCCACACCGGGCGGCGATAGGGCGAGAGTTCCATTACATAGGGAGTCTCATCGCCACGCATCACCGTGCGGCTCAGCAGGCGTGCCACAAGTATGGCAAGGATGATTCCCGTAAGGTACAACCCCATGAGCACTATGCCCGAGTGGTGGGGGAAGAAGGCTGCAACAAAGATGATGTAGACCGGCAGACGTGCGCTGCATGACATCAGTGGCGTGACAAGCATCGTGATGAGACGGCTCTTGCGGCTCTCGATCATGCGGGTAGCAAGTACGGCAGGCACGTTGCACCCGAAGCCCATGATGAGCGTTATGAACGACTTGCCGTGCAGGCCCATCTTGTGCATGGCCTTATCCATGATGAAGGCGGCACGCGACATGTAGCCGGAGTCCTCCATCAGGGAGATGAAGAAGTAGAGGATGAGGATATTGGGCAGGAACACGATGACACCGCCCACACCACCGATGATGCCATCGATGACCATGTCCTTGATGGGGCCTTCGGGGAGGAATTGCTCGATGAGTTCACCCAGCTTGGCTACCAACCATTCGATACCTTGCATGGGATATTCACCCAGCACAAAGGTGGCCTCAAACATGATGAACAACGAAATGAGGAAGATGACCACGCCCCACACCTTGTGGGTAACGATATGGTCGAGGCGCTGGGTGAAGCGTTGGTTGGCCGGTTCCTCGGCGGGAGACGGTATGTAGGTCTCCTTGAGTGCTCCTTGTATGAAACCCTGCTTGGCTGTGTGAAAAGCCTCGGGAACCTTTTCGCCCATCAGGCGCGAGTAGCGGTGACGCTCCTTGTCGCGCAAGGCAAAGATGGCCTTGCTGTTGGGCATCTCGACACGTACATACTGCTCTATCTCGGCATCACCCTCAAGCAATCCTATAGCGACGAAGCGGGTCGAGTAGCGATAGCGGGTCGCCTCGCTCTTCCATACTTCGGAGCGCAGTGTTTCGATGCTCTGCTCCAGTTCTGTACCGTGGTATATGTGAATGTGACGGTAGGCATGTTTCTTATAGCGGGCATTGAGCGTGTGGTCGCGAGTAAAGTCGGCCAAATGCTCGGAGTGCTCATCGGTGTGTACGATGTTTCGGTGCCACTCTTGCAATTCGCGCATCACCTCAGGGTTTACCTCGCCGTCATCGTCGAGGAAGTCGGCTCCCTCATAGATATTGATGGCCAGGTGAAGAAGATGCTCAAGTCCCTCGCTGCTCAAGCCAACGGTAGGCACTACCGGCGTACCGAGCAGGCGGCTCAGTGTCTGATAATCGAGTCGTGCGCCCGTAGCCTGCATGGAGTCATACTTATTAAGCACGATGATGACGCGCAGATTCATGTCGAGCAGCTGGGCTGTTACCTGCATGCCACGTTCAAGGTCGGTAGCGTCCACCACATTGATGACGACATCTGGGGCATCATCAATCAGATGCTTGCGCACGGTAGACGTGTCAGATGTGCGTGAGGTGAGTGAATAGGTATCGGGCAGATTGGTGAGATGCAGGTGATAGTCCTGAAAGTGGCGTACACCATGTTGTATGTCGCTCGTGGGGACCGACATGCTTGCTGCTGTGCCTAAAGCGGTATTGAACAGCGAATTCTTGCCCGAGAGCGGCTGGCCCACCAATGCAATCTCTATATGGTGGCGATGCTTATGTGCCTGCTGCTTAAGTTCCTCCACAGACACCTCGGCAACGTCCAGCTCACGGGCCGCCTCGTCAGCTGTTAGCACCTCTATCATAGAGGCTTCGGCGAAGGGGAGCTGACGTGCCATTCCCTCTACATCAATACTGAATGCTCCGTCGGCAATGCCTAATATCTCAATACATATTCCTTTATAGAAGCCTGCATCTACAGCACGCTTACGAGCACTACCATGCCCTTTTACCTTTACTATACAGCCCTTCTGGCCGATGCGCATCTCGGATATTCGCATATCACCTCAGTTTATAAAAATTTGTCAAAATTACTGCTATTCCAGTACCCTTGCAATAC
>CANBEE010000278.1 GCA_947367415.1 uncultured Bacteroidales bacterium | reverse complement strand
GGGTACTATCATCGAGATGCTCGACAAGGGTGCTGTTGTATCGCTCCCCTATGGTGTTGAAGGTTTCGCTACTCCCAAGCACCTCGTTAAGGAGGATGGCTCACAGGCTCAGGCTGAAGAGAAGCTCGAGTTCAAGGTTATCGAGTTTAACAAGGAGGCTAAGCGTATCATCCTCTCTCACAGCCGTATCTTCGAAGATGTAGCTAAAGCTGCTGAGCGTGCAGAGAAGAAGGCTGCGGCTGCAGCTAAGAAGAGCACTAAGAAGGAAGAGTCTGCTCCCGTTATCGAGAACAAGGCTGCTTCAACCACACTTGGTGACATCGATGCTCTTGCTGCACTTAAGGAGCAGCTCGAGGGTAAGAAGTAATGTTCACAAACACACTTCTATAATTTCCGTAAAGGCCGGCCTGTGTGTCGGCCTTTACTTATAACAAAGCCTCATAGAACGATGGAAAAGTTTGATATACATATTCTTGGGTGCGGTTCGGCACTGCCTACTACCCGTCATAACGCATCATCTCAAGTCATTAATCTTCGCGACAAACTTTATATGATAGATTGTGGTGAAGGCACCCAAACGCAGTATCGGAAGGCGCAGCTCAGTTTTTCGCGCCTCAATCATATCTTTATCTCTCATCTTCACGGTGATCATTGCTTTGGTCTGATAGGGCTTATCTCTACTTTTGGTTTATTAGGACGTACGGCTACATTGCACATTCATGCCTTTCCTGAATTAGAGGGCCTATTGCGCCCGCAACTCGATTTCTTTTGCGATGGTATGCCATATGATGTGGAATTGCATACTTTTCCTCATGGTTGCACTGATATCATCTATGAAGATCGTTCAGTAAGTGTACAAGCGTTTCCACTGAGCCATCGTGTCCCTTGTAGTGGGTTTGTTTTTCAGGAGAAGCCTACAGCACCTCATATCAAACGCGAGATGATAGATTTCTATCAGATTCCCATCAGTCAAATAGGACGTATCAAGAATGGGGAGGATTATATAACCCCTGAAGGCGATGTCATTCCTAATTTTAGGCTAACCATGCCTGCTGCTCCGCCACGAAAATATGTATATTGTAGCGATACTCGCTTCAATCCCAATAACGTGCAATATATCAAGGGGGCCGACTTGCTTTTTCACGAGGCTACCTTTGCCGAGAGTGAGTCTGCGCGTGCTGCCCAAACATTTCATAGTACAGCTCGTCAAGCAGCCGATATGGCGCGTTTGAGTGGGGTCAAACAACTTCTTATCGGGCATTTCTCGGCACGATATACTGATGAGCGGATACTACTTGATGAGGCTAGGGAGGTGTTCCCTTCTACAAAGTTGGCTGAGGAGGGGATGGTATTACAACTCTGACAACTTATCCTACTTTTGCTTAAAAGTTGCTTTTTATGATGTAGCTTTTGGTAATAAGAAGGCTTTTGTGTAACTTCGCATATGAAACGAATGTATGAAACTCAATATGATAAGAAAAAAATGAAGAAGCAAATCAACACATCGGCCGCTCCTGCGGCTATCGGTCCCTATAGCCAGGCTATTGAGGCCAATGGTATCGTATTCGTGAGCGGACAACTCCCCATCGATCCTGCTACAGGTGCTTTCGCTGAGGGTGGCATCAAGGAACTCACTCGTCAGTCTCTCACCAATATGAAGAATATCCTTGCTGAGGCAGGTCTCACTATGGACAATGTGGTGAAGACCACAGTATTCCTCGCTGATATGGCCGACTTCGCTGAGATGAATGAGGTGTATGCTTCGTTCTTCGAGGGTGTATGTCCTGCACGTTCTGCGGTGGCAGTGAAGACTCTTCCTAAGGAGGCTCGTGTAGAGATTGAGTGCATTGCAGTGCGATGACCTTTTTGATGGATAACGGAAGATAATAGCAGGAGGTACTTAGGTGCCTCCTGCTATGTGTTTATACGGCTTTTCAAAATTTAGGCTACTCTGTATGGAAGAGCGTCTTTAAGAAGTCTATGTATACTTTGATGCCCTCTTCGATCTCGCTTTCCAGTACATATTCGTCGGCTCCGTGCGAGCGGGATGATTGGCCTACGCCCATCTTGAGTGATGGTATGCCGTGCATAAGCGCCATATCCGATGTGGTGGGCGACACGAAAGTCTCTCTTCCGATGGCTATGGCAGCTTTCACCAAGGGATGCTCGGTATAGATGGCTGAGGCATGCACTCGTGTGCTGCGTTCCTTGGTGTCAGCCTCGAGCAGCTGTTGCACTATCTTCACCGTCTCCTCATTGGAGTAAGCGTCGGTGGTACGTATGTCGATGACAAACTTACATTCGTCGGGCACCACATTGTGCTGTGTGCCAGCACTGATCTGCGTCACCGTCATCTTGATGTCTCCCAAGAGCGGTGAGGTGCGCTCGAAACGGTAGTTGCGTATGCGTTCGATGTCCTCCATCGCCTTGTACAGCGCGTTCACCCCCTCATTGCGTGCGGCATGGCCTCGTATACCGTGGGCCGTGCAGTCCATCACCACCAGTCCGCGTTCGCCCACAGCCGCTTGCATCCCCGTAGGTTCGCCCACGAGGGCCATATCGATGTGTCCCAGTGTAGGCAATAGAGCACGCATGCCGTGCTCGCCCATTACCTCCTCCTCGGCGCTGATGGCTAGGAGCATATTATAGGGGAGTGGCTCCATTTCGAGGTAGCGGTATGCCGAGATTAGGCTTACCACAGAGCCTCCGGCATCGTTGCTGCCGAGTCCATAGATACGTCCCTCCTCGTGGGTGGGCTCGTAGGGGTCGCGAGTATACGATGTCGAGGGACGCACCGTGTCGTGGTGCGAGTTCATCAGTAGTGTGGGGCGGCTGTCGTCCCACAGCGGTGTGCGTACATACACATTATTATATATACGTTCCACTTTGCCTTTGACACGTGCCTTGAGGAATGCCTCTACAATGTCGGCTGTAGCCGCCTCGTCGCGCGAGGTCGATGGTGTGGCGATAAGCCTGTCGAGTAGATCGATGGCTTCTTGGGTCAGCGTTTTCATCTTTTATCTCAGTTTTGCGTGTAAAGGTACAAAAAAACGATGAATATTGGGGATTAGCTGGTCTATAAACTGAAAAGTCAATTGCGGATAGGTGCGATCTG
>CANBEE010000277.1 GCA_947367415.1 uncultured Bacteroidales bacterium | reverse complement strand
TTAAGCAGAAACTAAAACATATTAGTGATAATTTTAAAACAGATTCTTATTCCGCCCAACCGTTCCATTCATCCTATTCTCAGCCAGGAAAATCATGAAATAAATTTGGCTGTTCACTTGCTTTGGCGTACCTTTGTGAAAAATTATATACTATTATGGCAGAAAACAGTTTAATGGCGCGGCTCGATGGGCTGGTGGGAAAATATGAGGAGATAGAGCTACTCATTACGGACCCAGCAGTGATAGCCGATATGCGCCGATTCGTAAAACTGAACAAGGAATACAAGGAACTGGGAGCACTCATGGAGGCTCGTGGCCGATACATGCAGCTCACCCGTCAGCTAGAAGAGGCCAAGGAGCTCTTCGCCACTGAAACCGACGCCGACATGCGCGAAATGGCTCGCGAAGAGATTGATGCTTGCGAGACTCAGCTGCCCGCCCTCGAGGAGGAGATAAAGCTACTGCTCGTGCCTGCCGATCCCGAGGACGACAAGAACGTCATCATGGAGATACGTGGCGGCACAGGTGGCGACGAGGCTGCCCTCTTTGCCGGTGACCTCTTCAAGATGTACATGAAGTACTGCGAGCAGAAGGGTTGGCGCATGGAGGTGTCGAGCTTCAACGAAGGCACTGCCGGTGGTTACAAGGAGATTATCTTCAGCGTGAGCGGAGAGAAGGTATACGGCACACTGAAGTATGAGTCGGGTGTACACCGCGTGCAACGCGTGCCTGCCACCGAGACCCAAGGCCGTGTACACACTTCGGCAGCTACCGTAGCCTGTCTGCCCCAAGCCGAAGCCTTCGAAGTGGAGATCAACGAAGGCGAAATCAAGTGGGATACCTTCCGTTCATCGGGTGCCGGCGGACAGAACGTGAACAAGGTAGAGTCTGGCGTACGCCTCCGCTACAACTGGAAGAACCCCAACACGGGTGAAGTGGAGGAGATACTCATCGAGTGTACCGAGACACGCGACCAACCCAAGAACAAGGAGCGTGCTCTCTCGCGCCTGCGTACCTTTATATACGATAAGGAGCACCAGAAATACATCGACGACATCGCCTCGAAGCGCAAGACCATGGTATCCACAGGCGACCGCTCGGCCAAGATACGCACCTACAACTATCCCCAGGGACGCATCACCGACCACCGCATCAACTACACCATATACAATCTCGCCGCCTTCATGAATGGCGACATCCAAGAATGTATCGACCAACTCATGGTGGCTGAGAATGCGGAACGACTGAAGGAGAGTGAACTCTAATAATTGAAAATTGAGAATTGAGAATTGAAAGTTTCCATCCGGATGGCATTAGTTCTCTTTAAGGGGATGAGCACGAAGCACGGAGGGGTTACACTAAACTCTAAACACTAAACAAAAATAAGGCATGAACAAACAACAACTCATCGACATCATCAAGGCACGCAAGTCATTCCTCTGCGTAGGCCTCGACACCGACACCAAGAAGATTCCCGCTCACCTGCTTAGCGAGGAAGACCCCATCTTTGCCTTCAACAAGGCCATCATCGACGCTACAGCCGACTACTGCGTGGCTTACAAGCCCAACCTTGCCTTCTACGAGTGCGACGGACTCAAGGGCTACGAGGCTTACGAGAAGACCATCGCCTACCTCAAGGAGAACTACCCCAACCACTTCATCATTGCCGATGCCAAGCGTGGCGACATAGGCAACACCTCTTCGATGTATGCCCGCTCATTCTTCGAGGAGCAGGATGTACACGCCCTCACCGTGGCTCCCTACATGGGCGAAGACAGCGTGAAGCCCTTCCTCGCCTACGAAGGTAAATGGGTGATACTGCTGGCGCTGACCTCGAACAAGGGTTCGCTCGACTTCCAGCTCATGGAGGACAAGGAGACCGGTGAACGCCTCTTCGAGAAGGTATTGCGCCGCTCACAGGAGTGGGGCAACGACGAGAACATGATGTACGTCGTAGGTGCTACCCGTGGCCAACTCTTCGAGGACATCCGTAAGATTGTGCCCAGTCACTTCCTCCTTGTGCCTGGCGTAGGCGCTCAGGGCGGTTCGCTCAGCGAGGTATGCAAGTATGGTATTACCAAGGAGTGCGGCCTCATCGTCAACTCAAGCCGCGCCATCATCTATGCCGACACTACCGAGAACTTCGCCGCTGTAGCCCGTGAGAAGGCTCGCGAAGTGCAGGAAGAAATGGCTGCCGAACTCGTAAAGTACGGCATCCTATAACTCTAATCACATACTGTTAAGAACAAGCAGGAGGCGGCAAAGTGTCGCCTCTTATTTTTACCAGCAATTTAACTTGAAGTAAATCCAAACAAGCGCACAAACATACCATTTTCCTTATTTTTAAACACCCATGTATTTTGAGAATCCCAACTGCCAGACATCCTTATTTCCCTATTCAAAACAAGCAAAACATACACAAATCAAGCAAAAAGTGTAAATTATAGCACCAATATTTTGCACTTTGTAGCCTTATTTGTATCTTTGCAGCGCAAAACAGGAAGCCAAGGCTCAAAAAACATGTTATAAGAAATGGTTTAGTGAGAATGGCTGCTACGTGAAGAATTTGATATTTATTGTTGTAAAAGATAAAGAGAAACCTTAACTTTGTAACTGAAAACCATATAAAGAAGGATTATGGCAAAAGACATCATCTTACGCATTGAGGACAGTATCAAGAAGAACTGGGACCTCGACGCACTGACAGACTACAAGGGTTGCACTCTGCAATACAAGGATGTGGCTCGTAGAATAGAGAAACTGCACATCATGTTCCGCGAGGTAGGCATCGCGCCTGGGGACAAGATTTCGCTCTGCGGACGCAACAGCTCCAACTGGGGAGTAGCTTTCCTCGCCATCATGACCTACGGAGCAGTGCCTGTTCCCATCCTGTATGAGTTCAAAGCCGACAACGTACACAACATCATCAACCATAGTGACTCGAAGCTTGCCTTCATTGGCGAGAGCAACTGGGAGAACCTCAATGAGGATGAGATACCTAACGTGACAGGTGTCATCCAGATGGAGGATTACGACCTGCTCATCAGTCGTGACGAAAGACTGACGTATGCCCGCGAGCACCTCAATGAGCTCTTCGGGAAAAAGTTCCCCAACCGCTTTGAGAAGCACATGATCGGGTATTACCA
>CANBEE010000276.1 GCA_947367415.1 uncultured Bacteroidales bacterium | reverse complement strand
AGATAAGATATGGCATTACAATGTGGTATAGTGGGACTTCCCAATGTGGGTAAGTCGACCCTTTTCAACTGTTTGTCCAATGCTAAGGCGCAGGCGGCAAACTTCCCTTTCTGTACAATCGAACCCAATGTGGGCGTCATCACGGTGCCCGATGACCGACTCACCAAGTTGGCCGAGCTGGTGCACCCGGGACGTATCGTACCCACCACTGTGGAGATTGTGGATATTGCCGGACTCGTGAAGGGTGCGAGCAAAGGCGAGGGATTGGGCAACAAGTTCCTGGCCAATATCCGAGAGACTGATGCCATCATCCACGTGCTCCGCTGCTTCGACGATGACAATGTGACTCATGTAGACGGTTCCGTTGACCCCGTGCGCGACAAGGAGATTATCGATGCCGAGCTGCAGATTAAGGACCTCGAGACTATAGAGCAGCGTATACAGAAGGTGCAGAAGCAAGCTACCACAGGTGGCGACAAGCAGGCCAAGTTGCAATACGAGGTACTGTGCAAATACCGCGATGCACTGGTGCAGGGCAAGTCGGCCCGTAGTGTTTCCTTTGACACTAAGGACGAGCAGAAGGCTGCTAAGGAGCTTTTCCTCCTGACATCGAAGCCTGTGCTCTACGTTTGCAACGTTGACGAAGGCAGTGCCATCAACGGGAACAAATATGTGGAGCAGGTACGCGAAGCCATCAAGGAGGAGAATGCCGAACTACTCATCGTTGCGGCCAAGACCGAGGCTGACATTGCTGAGCTGGATACCTACGAAGACCGTCAGATGTTCCTCGCCGAGGTAGGACTCGAGGAATCGGGTGTGGCTCGCCTCATCAAGGCAGCTTATGCACTGCTCGACCTTGAGACCTTCATCACTGCCGGTGAGATGGAGGTGAAGGCATGGACCTACCGCAAGGGTTGGAAGGCTCCGCAGTGTGCCGGTGTCATCCACACCGACTTCGAGAAGGGCTTCATCCGTGCCGAGGTCATCAAATACGACGACTACATCAAGTATGGCTCCGAAGCTGCTGTACGCGAGGCAGGAAAGCTCTCAGTAGAAGGCAAGGAGTATATCGTGCAGGATGGCGACATCATGCACTTCAGATTTAACGTGTAAGGACATGATTACTTGGAATCCCCCTCTTGGCATTGGTCCGATACGATTCTACGCCCTCTTTTGGATGATAGGACTCGCGGGAGCCTATTTCGTAGTGCAGAAACTTTACAAGGATCAGAAGATTAAGGAAGAGCAGTTCGAACCCTTGTTCTTCTACTGCTTTTTCGGCATCCTCATCGGTTCGCGCTTGGGCCACTGCCTGTTCTATGAGCCTGCCTACTATTTGGCCGATTTCCCCCGCTTCATCGAGATGCTCCTGCCTATCCGCTTCACGGGTTCGGGCGTGCGCCTTATAGGTTATCAGGGCCTGGCAAGCCATGGTGGAACCTTAGGTCTGATGATAGCCTTGTGGCTCTATGTGCGCAAATATAAGGTGCCCTTGTGGACAGTGCTCGACAACATTGCCATTGCTACACCTACCACTGCCTGCTGCATCCGCTTGGGTAATCTTATGAACTCCGAGATTATTGGCCGTCCTACAGATGGTGATTTCGGATTCATCTTCACACAGGTCGACATGCTTCCGCGCCATCCGGCACAACTCTATGAGGCTATCGCCTACGCGCTGTTCGGACTCATCAGCTGGTACTTCTACAAGCGTATGCCCCGTAAGGTAGGCACAGGCTTCTTTTTTGGCTACTGCCTCACCACTATCTTCACCTTCCGCTTTTTCGTGGAGTTCTTCAAGGAGGTACAGAGTGACTTCGAGGTAGGCATGCCGCTCGATATGGGCCAGCTCCTCAGCATTCCCTTCGTCGTGCTCGGTGTATGGTGTATGGCGCATAGCATGAAGAAGGAGGGACGCACCCCAAAAAGATGATTGCTGCATAAATGATCGAAGCCTCTTGCCGAGAGGTGCAGAATGAAGGTATATATGCAAAAAGTGTCGATGAAATCGGCACTTTTTGTTGTTTATTGTGGCAGGTAAATATTTGTTTTGTGGTCAAGGGGCGAATTGTGTGGTTGGTATGTACGCGAAAAAGCGGAGATTTTTGGGTAGTAGAAAAACTATTTTTACCTTTGCACCAACAACAGACATTTTCGCCCTGTTGAAAAAGATTTTTCACAACGATGAAAAACTTTTTTCACACCTGTGAAAAGATTTTTTCAAGCCTATGATAAAATCTTGCCAAGGTGAAGAAGCTAAAAAGACAAACGTTATGGAAAAAATGTTAGAAGGAAAGGTTGCACTTATTACGGGTGCTTCGCGTGGAATAGGTAAGGCTGTTGCCCTACGCTTTGCTGCCGAAGGTGCTGCCATTGCATTCACGCACGTCACTCCCAGCGCTGCAGCTGAGCAGACCGAGCAGGAGATTGCCGCACTCGGCGTGAAGGTTAAGCGTTACGTAGCCGATGCTGCCGACTATGCCGCTACCGAGGCCCTGGTGGCCGATGTGGTGAAGGAGTTTGGACGTATCGACATCCTTGTAAACAACGCGGGTATCACGCGCGACACTCTGCTCATGCGCATGAGCGAGCAGCAGTGGGACGAGGTGATCTCGGCCAACCTGAAGTCGGCATTCAACTTCTGCCGCCTCTGCACACCTATTATGATGCGTCAGCGTAGCGGCAGCATCATCAACATGTCGTCCGTAGTGGGCGTGCATGGCAATGCGGGACAGTGTAACTATGCGGCCTCGAAGGCGGGCATCATAGGCCTCACCAAGAGCATCGCTGCCGAGATGGGTTCGCGTGGCGTACGTGCCAACGTGATAGCACCGGGATTCATCAACACCGACATGACGGGCAAGCTCAGCGAAGAGCTCCGTGCTGAGTGGGCCAAGCAGATACCTCTGCGCCGTGCAGGCGAAGGTGAGGATATCGCAGGCGCTGCTCTCTTCCTGGCTTCAGACCTCGCTGCTTACGTCACCGGACAGGTGCTGCAGGTCGATGGCGGAATGGCGATGTAAGGGGACCCCAAAAACTCGCAAGCTCGACTCCTTTGGAAGCTAAGCTTCAGTCGTCGCAACCGAGGCTCATTCCGCCTCGGCCCTCTATGGAGGGGAGTTTTAGAGAAGTAGGATATTAACAACTT
>CANBEE010000275.1 GCA_947367415.1 uncultured Bacteroidales bacterium | reverse complement strand
GCACCGGTACGACGCATACTGCTGAACCTCACGGCTGGCGATGAAACCCTGAGCGATGACTTGGCACAGGAGACCTTCATAAAAGCTTACACGGCATTGGATACATATAAAAACAAGTCGAACTTCGGAACTTGGCTCTACAGAATTGCATATAACGTTTTTTATGACTATATTCGCAGTCGGAAAGAGATGCTCTCGATGGACGATGACGACTGCGAGCTGGAGTCACAACACCAGGAAGCCCCTTCGGAAAGCTACGTGAAGGCCGATATCAATGAGGCTCTGAAGCAGCTGAAACCCAATGAGCGGACGTGCGTGACACTACACCTGATGAATGACCTCCCAATCGACGAGATAGTAGCGATTACGAATCTACCCGAAGGAACCGTCAAGTCGCACATCGCCCGAGGAAAAGAAAAATTAGCAACCTTTCTAAGAAATAACGGATATGACAGATGACCAACTGATACGGCAATTCATGCAGGACAACATCCGCATGCCCGAAGACAATGGCTTCAGCGAGCGGGTGATGCAACGTTTGCCACGCCGCCCCATCAACACCGCGTGGACAACCGCGTTTGAGGTTGTGGTGCTGACCGTGGGATGCCTATTCCTGCTAAGTCAAGTAGACCTAACAGAGGTATTCTGCGACCTCTCGCTACGTGCCCTGCAATTTGTCACATATCTGCGCTACGCCGACTTCACCTTCAATCCTCTATACCTGGTAGCTATACTCATAGTGCTGGCGGTATGGGGAGGAAACAGAATAAAAGCACTGACATGAAACAATATTTAGACTTGCTCAACCGCATCCTCACGGAGGGCGTAGAAAAAGGTGACCGCACAGGTACCGGCACCATCAGCGTATTCGGACATCAGATGCGCTTTAACCTCGAAGAAGGATTCCCCTGCTTGACTACCAAAAAGCTCCACCTGAAATCCATTATCCACGAGCTACTATGGTTCCTCAATGGCGATACCAACGTGAAGTACCTGCAGGACAATGGTGTGCGCATCTGGAACGAGTGGGCCGACGAGAATGGCGACCTCGGACATATCTACGGCTATCAATGGCGCTCATGGCCCGACTATAAGGGCGGTCACATCGACCAGATAAAAGAGGTGATCGACACCATCAAGAACAACCCCAATAGCCGTCGTATGATTGTGTCGGCATGGAACGTGGCCGATATCGACAATATGAACCTGCCCCCTTGCCACGCCTTCTTCCAGTTCTACGTGGCCGATGGCAAGCTGAGCCTGCAACTATACCAGCGCAGCGCCGATACCTTCCTTGGCGTACCCTTTAACATCGCTTCGTATGCATTGCTGCTCATGATGGTGGCGCAGGTGACAGGCCTCAAGCCTGGTGAGTTTGTACACACCCTTGGCGATACACATATCTATAGTAACCATATAGAGCAAGTGAAGCTACAGCTGACACGCGAGCCACGTCCACTCCCCAAAATGAAAATCAACCCCGACGTGAAGGATATCTTCAGCTTCAAGTTTGAGGACTTCGAACTCGTGGACTATGACCCACATCCACATATCAAGGGAGTTGTAGCAGTATAATAAGGAAGCCTCCCCCCTATCCCCCTCCCGAAGAGGGCGAAACTGGCAAACTGGAATAATAAAGAATCTACAACAATGAACAACTCATTCCCATTCATAGGAACAGAAGGCCTCCCTCAATCGGGAGAGTCAGCAAAAATTACTGCTCTCGACAATGTATCAATCATCGTAGCGGTGGCCAAGAACGGTGCCATTGGACGTGACAACCAATTGCTATATCACCTACCCAATGACCTCAAGCACTTCAAGGCATTAACCACGGGACACACTATCATCATGGGGCGCAAGACCTTCGAATCGCTCCCCAAAGGGGCACTCCCTAACCGACGAAATATCGTGCTGAGTCGTCAGGAGGGCCTACACTACGAGAATGCCGAATGCTACCGAAGCCTTGAAGACGCACTAATGCAGTGCGACTACTGGGAAGATGTATACATTATCGGTGGTGCAGAACTATACAAACAAACAATCGAACTAGCCTCACGCATCCACCTCACACTAATAGATGATGCGCCAGCCGATGCCGATGCTTTCTTCCCTACCCTTAATCCCACTCAATGGGAAGAAAAAAGTCGGGAGGAGCATCCTGCCGACGAGAAGCATGCACATACCTACACATTTATCGACTACGTCCGGAAATAACATGGACCATATTGAGAAGATAAAAGAATAGCGAGCTATCAAGCCCGCTATTCTTATTTATAAATGACGCAAATATCATTCCTCAATATCAGGAATAGGCATTTGTCTTCTAAAGACCTCATTGAAAGAGATGAGCGTCTCTGTACGAGCCAAGCCAAGAGGCAAGAGCTTATCGTGAATCACATTCTTAAGCTCTGCATTATCCTTGACATAAATCTTGATAAACATATCGTATTTACCCGTAGTGTAATGACACTCTACAACCTCAGGTATCTGCCTAAGAGCCTCGACTATTCGATTAAACTCTGAAGGATCCTTCAGATATAGACCAACAAACGCACAAGTTTCAAGTCCAACCTTAGAGGGATTAACCTTAAATTCTGAGCCATCCAAAACTCCCAGGTTGACCAGTTTCTGATAACGCTGGTGAATAGCGGCACCAGAAACATTACATTCACGAGCAACCTCCAAGAAGGGCATACGAGCATTGTTCGCTATCATCTTTAGTATCTGAATATCCAATGCGTCCAACTGATGATGTCCCATAACATGTATATTTTTCGTTACAACATTAAAAAAGCGGGTAGAAACACCCGCTTTTTTATTTATAGTGTCTGTAATAGATTACTGACGCTTACCACCTGAATATACGATATTCAAAGCCCAAGCTTCACGCAACGCCATCTTCACATCGGTAACGATACCCATCTGAGTATCCTTATCAATCTTCATAGAAACGCGCATAAAAGGCTTGTCACGCTCAGGCATTGCCTCACGCTCCTGGTAGATATAATCACCAATAGCGTCTACGCTAGCAAAGTCATCGTTGAGCTGAATCTGTGAAGCAGTACCCATCTTAGCACGGAATTCCTTCGTAGGCTTACCTATGTATACATAAGACACCAACGATTTCTTTTCCAACTTCTGGATTTCAGTA
>CANBEE010000274.1 GCA_947367415.1 uncultured Bacteroidales bacterium | reverse complement strand
TAACAATAAATAACTCTTTTTCATAATACAATCAGTTGAATTGTTTATAATATGTTTGTTCGTTAGAACGAATTTGAATCTGTCCTTTCCTATCAGCCTATTCAGACAAAAAAACGAGAAGACCTATTTGTACAAAGGTAGCAAACACGAGTGCGAGCAATGACGCCAAGCCTCTACCATCATAGTCTGCTTTTCATTGTATCTGTCGCAAAGGTAGCAATAATCTCCATACAGCGTACGAAATTCACAAAAATATTTATTCAATCTTACAGATTTTGACAATGCACCATCATCCCATTCTTTCCCAAGCAAACATCTATCACACATATGTTTTGCAAAAAGTCACATTTTCTTTTGCGCAACCCGCAAATTTGCGTAACTTTGTCCGATAAGACTCAAACACAACCCTATGGCTATACCCTGGAGGCATAGCTCCACACCATCGGATACCACATTGACTACACAAGAGGAGATTACAAGCAGAAATAGTCAGCTATGCTGACTCGACATCTCTTTGGGTATTCACCGTCACGGTGGATATGCTATCCGCCGTCATTGAGTATAGGGATTTCAATTCCGACAAACGTATTCGAGTCTCGCATCTGGAGATGACGAGGCCCGTAAGTCCTCTAAAGACGCTGAATATTGAGGTATTGCGCAAAAAAGAGCGCAAAAAAAAAGAGAGGTGTGTCAAAATGATGGTACTGAAAGAGTACTTCATTCTGACACACTCTCTTTATCGTAAGCTTATTGCTTGTTGTCTGAGGTGAGTTTCTTGCCCTGATACTCACCGGTGAGGGTGCGCATGAAGGCTACGATAGAGGCTACCTCGGCATCGGTGAGCTCTACGTCGCACTGGTAGAGTGCCATGTCGCGTACGGCCTCCTCCATGGTGGCACGGGTGCCGTCGTGATAGTAGGGCCAGGTGAGTTCGATGTTGCGCAGGCCAGGCACCTTGAAGCGATGGCGGTCGCGCTCAGCCTTTGTCTGCTTGTAGCGGCCGTTGTCCTCCTCGGTGAGCTCTGTGCCGCGTGCCTCGAAGTAGTGTTGGCGCAAGCCCATCAGCTCGTACGACTCGCCACCCAGGTTGGCACCCACATGGCAGGTGGCGCAATTGTTGGCCTTGAAGAGCTCATAGCCGTGAAGTTCGTCGGCAGTGAGGGCTTCATTGTTGCCCATGAGCCATTGGTCGAACTTCGAGTTGGGGGTCACGAGCGTGCGCTCAAACTCCTCAATGGCATTGGTGATGTTGGCCTCGGTGATGCCGTCGGCATAGAGGGCACCGAACTCCTCCACATAGTGCTTGTCCTCGGCGAGCTTGGCAATGATCTCGTCAAACGAGGTAGAGGCCATCTCCACGGGGTTGAGGGGAGGTCCGGCAGCCTGCTCGGCGAGGGTCTTGGCGCGACCATCCCAGAACTGCACGAAGTTGTACACGGCATTGTAGGTCGTGGGGGCATTCACGCCGCCCATGCTGCCTGCTACGCCCTTCGAATACTTGAGGTTGTCCACACCACCCGTGTTCAGGCCATGGCATGTGGCGCACGATACGGTGTTGTCTACCGAGAGGCGTGTGTCGTGGTAGAGCTCGTAGCCGAGGGCCACCTTACGCTGGTCTACATCGGCACCTGCCATGATGGGGCGAATGGGCTCGCCAGCACGCTCACCGGTGAGGCCGTCATGGTAGTAGGCCATGCGGTAGTCGCGTGCCCATGCGGCAATCACCGATGCCTTCTTGTCGGTCATCTGGCTACCCCAGTGCACGAGGTAATACTTGGCCATGGGCATGCGCTTGTCCAGCGCCACCTTCTCTATCTTGGCCACATCGACGGGATTGAGCGTAGCGCCCTCTCTCAGCTTGGCCATGGCGCCCTCGATGTCATAGGCACGATAGCCCTCCTCGATGTCCTTCATCACCATATCACCCACTACGGGGACGTGGGCATAGAACGGCACCTTGGGGTCTGCACTGTGGCAGCTCGCGCAACCACCCTTCTCCAGGATAGCCAAGACGCGTGCCTTGGGAGACAACTCCTCGGAGGGCACCGTGAGCATTGCACGATAAGTGATGAATCCACCTACCAGAACCAGCAATGCGGCAATGATCAGATACTGACCTCTTCTTTGCTTTTTCATAACATTCATTTTTTATAAGGTTATTAACTATAAGTGTGCACACTTGTCGCTGCCGAGGGCAGGTAGTTGACGCCATACCAGCACATCTGCAGTGCCAGGAAGCCCAGCAGGATGATAGTGTGGTATACCCATCGGCGCGAGGTATTCATCACGCTGGGGGCGAGATGGATGGCGGTGAGGTAGAGTCCCCATGTAGCAGCCGCCCACGACTCCTTGGGGTCCCAACTCCAATAGGCTCCCCATGCATCCTTGGCCCACAGAGCACCCGTGAGCATGCCCACCGAGAGGAAGGCCAGGCCAGCATACAGGAGTCTCTCTATCGCCATGTCCATGTCGGTACTCTTGCGCACCAGTGCCACCACTGAGAGCAGCGTGGCGCATCCGAGCAGCGAATAGGAGAACATATAGACAGACACATGAGGCACAAACCACAGACTCTGCAGGGCAGGCATCAGCGTTTGGTCATGAATCTCGGGCTTGGCGATATTGATGATGATGAATACCCCCGCCAGCACCGTGGCAAACAGCATGATCCATCGGTAGTGCCAGCGCGAATAGGTAAACAGGCCCGACACCAGGATGAAGAAGGAGTACCACAGGCGCGTCTCGCCCATTGTCCGCAAGGGAGGCCGCTCAAGGGTAGCCCACAGCAAGGCGATGAAGCCACCCATGGCGAGAATGGCAAGCGCCATCGTAGCTATCGCCACGGTGCTGCGCTCTCTCTTCATTGCTGCCCAGATGGACGCCGTGGCTGCAATCAGCATCACTATACCTGCCCACAAGGGGAATATGTTCCAAGCCATGTTATTATGTTTTAGGAGACCCCCTCTAACTCCCTACGCGCTACGCTTGTAACGCCCCCGCCCTGCGGGCACCCCCTCTATAAACAGAGGGGGAGTTGAGAGAACTCAGGCATCTCGGTTGTCGTTATTGTTTATCGTCTTCTGTTTTAAACATTTTATTATTTGTGAAAATTGTGGGCTATTTACGGAAATTTGTGTTTCAATTAAATCATCATCGCGTTATTATTTTTGAACGTAAATGACCATAAAT
>CANBEE010000273.1 GCA_947367415.1 uncultured Bacteroidales bacterium | reverse complement strand
GTCGCGAGATTCCTGTCATCGAGGACCGCTATGTGGACATCGAGTTCGGTACAGGTTGCTTGAAGGTGACTCCCGCTCACGACACCAATGACTACATGCTGGGCAAGAAGCACAACCTGGAGACTATCGACATCTTTAACCCCGACGGCACACTCAGCCCCGAGGCTGGCATGTACGTGGGCATGGACCGCGTAGAGGTGCGCAAGCTCATCGCCAAGGACCTCGAGGCTGCTGACCTCTTGGAGAAGGTGGAGGACTATGACAACAAGGTGGGCTACTCGGAGCGTAATGCCGACACAGCCGTAGAGCCCCGTCTCTGCATGCAGTGGTTCCTCCGCATGCAGCACTTTGCTGACATCGCCCTGCCTCCTGTAATGAACGACGAACTGAAGTTCTACCCCACAAAATACAAGACCACCTATAACAATTGGTTGGAGAACATTCAGGACTGGTGCATCAGCCGCCAGCTCTGGTGGGGACACCGCATACCTGCCTACTTCCTGCCGACAGCAGAGGGTGCCGAGGAAGCCTTCGTAGTAGCCGAGAGCATCGACGAAGCCGTTGAATTGGCTCGCAAGATAGAGGGATATGAGAACATCACGGCCGCCGAGCTGCGTCAAGATGAAGATGCCCTCGACACATGGTTCTCATCATGGTTGTGGCCCATCTCATTGTTTGACGGTATCAACAACCCCGACAATGCCGAACTCAACTACTACTACCCCACCTCAGACTTGGTGACCGGTCCGGACATCATCTTCTTCTGGGTAGCACGTATGATCATGGCAGGCTACGAGTACAAGGGCGACATGCCATTCAAGAATGTATACTTCACTGGTATCGTGCGCGACAAACTGGGCCGCAAGATGTCGAAGAGCCTCGGCAACTCGCCCGACCCGCTCGACCTCATCGCCCAGTATGGTGCCGATGGTGTGCGCATGGGTATGATGCTCTGCGCTCCTGCCGGCAACGACATCCTCTTCGATGATGCACTCTGCGAGCAGGGTCGTAACTTCAACAATAAGATCTGGAACGCTTTCCGCCTCGTGAAGGGTTGGAATGTAGATGCCACCATCGCTCAGCCCGAAGCTGCCCGCTTGGGTTGCCAGTGGTTCGACGCCATGCTCACCAAGACAGCCCTCGAGGTGGACGACCTGATGAGCAAGTATCGCTTGAGCGAGGCACTGATGGCTATCTACCGTCTGTTCTGGGACGAGTTCTCCAGTTGGTATCTTGAGATTGTGAAGCCCGCTTACGGTTGCGCTATCGACAAGCAGACCTACGATGCTACACTCCACTACTTCGACGCCCTGCTGCGCCTACTCCACCCCTTCATGCCCTTCATCACTGAAGAGTTGTGGCAAGCCATCGAGGAGCGCAAGCCCGGCGAGAGCATCATGACACAGAGCGTAAAGATCTTTGCCGACAAGTACGACGAGCAGCTCATTGCCGATATCGAGACCGTAAAGAGCATTATCAGTGGCGTGCGTACCATCCGTCTGCAGAAGAATATTGCACAGAAAGAGGCGCTCAGCCTTGAAGTAGTTGGTACCCACGGCGTAGCCGCCTACAATGCCATCATTGAGAAGATGGGTAACCTCGAGGACATCAATGTAGTGGAGGCCAAGAACGACGGTACCTCATCGTTCATGGTAGGCACCACCGAATATGCCGTGCCTCTGGGTAGCCTCATCGATGTAGAGGCCGAAGTAGCCAAGCTGCAGGCCGAACTTACCTACCTCGAAGGATTCCTCAACTCTGTGATGAAGAAGCTCTCCAATGAGCGCTTCGTAAGCAATGCTCCCGAGGCCGTAGTAGCAGCCGAGCGCAAGAAACAGGCCGATGCCGAGAGCAAGATTGCTGCAATTAAGGAGAGCCTGTCTAAATTGAAGTAAAGAAAAGATGAACAAGAAAGTCCTAAGCATAATCATCATTGTAGCCATAGTATTGGTTGGAGCATTGACCTTTCTGGGCATTCGCCTCAACCAAGCCAACAAGGCCAATGAAGAGATGGTACAGCTTTTTGAGCTGGAGAAGATTGAGATGGAGAATGAGTATAGCACCTTCGCCACCCAATACGACGAGATGCAGATACTCATCTCAAACGATAGCCTCGTAGCACAGCTCGAGCGTGAAAAGTTGCGCACACAACGCTTGCTCGAAGAGTTGCGAGCAACCAAAGCCAGCAATGCAGCAGAGATAGCCCGTCTGAAGAAGGAGCTGAAAACTGTGCGTGCCGTAATGCGCAGCTACATCGTGCAGATTGACTCGCTCAATCAAGCCAACGAGAAGCTGAGCAAAGAGAACAAGCGTGTACGTACCCAATACGCTGCAGCCACCAAGCGGGTTGAAGTATTGCAAGAAGAGGCCAAGAACCTTAGCGACAAGGTTACACTCGCCTCACAACTTGACGCTACGGGCATCACCATCCATGCACGCAACAAACGCGGCAAGGATACTGACAAGGTTAAAGGCGTGGTGAAGTTTGCCATTGATTTTACCATTGTCAAGAACATCACCGCTCCTACGGGTGAGCGCACTATATATGTACGCATTGCCAAGCCCGACGGTACGATACTGACCAAGAGCGCCTCCCACACCTTCGCTTATGAGAATACCCAGCTTGAATACAGTATCAAAAAAATCATCGAGTATACAGGCGAGGAGCAGAGCGTCACAGTATACTGGGATGTAGAGGAATATCTCGGGGCAGGAGAATACACCGTGTACCTCTTCTCTGACGGCGTTATGATTGGCGAACGCAGCTTTGTATTGGAATAAGAAGCGATTTCACATAAACACAAAAAAACAACAGCCCCGACTTCGGGGCTGTTATTATATATATAAGGTATAGGAATTACAACTTGAACATTCCATTCAAACGGATGTCGTTAGAAGCTGCACCAACCATCACCTTAAAGTCACCCGGTTCTACCACTTCTTCCAAGTTCATATTATAAATGGACAATTCTTTCTTGCCTAAGTTGAAAGTTACGGTTTTGCTTTCACCCTTCTTCAATTCTACACGTTCGAAAGACTTCAACAAGATAGGAGCCTGTGCGATAGAAGCTACCATGTCACGGATATACAACTGTACGATTTCCTGACCATCACGATCACCTGTATTCTTTACGGTACAAGTTACAGTCTGAAGAATATCCTTACCATTACCCGGCTTGATTTGCAAATCGC
>CANBEE010000272.1 GCA_947367415.1 uncultured Bacteroidales bacterium | reverse complement strand
GGCTATGACCTCGCTCCCGAATTTGTGGGCAATGCCAAGGTGACCCACGACCAGGACGAAGCACTTCGTGGTGCCGATTTCGTAGATGCCAAGAACTGGTCCGCTTACGAGGATCCCAACTACGGACAAGTCCTCTCAAAGGACCGCTCGTGGACCATTACTGAGGAGAAGATGGCTCTTACCAACAATGCCTTCTTCATGCATTGTTTGCCCGTGCGCCGTGGTATGATCGTTACCGATGAGGTTATTGAGGCTCCCACAAGCCTTGTCATTCCCGAGGCTGCCAACCGCGAGATCTCAGCTACAGTTGTACTCAAACGATTGCTCGAGAACTTATGATCAACGTTGTGAAAATCGGAGGTAACGTCATCGATGATGCCGTAGCGCTGGAACGCTTCCTCGAGAAGTTTGCCGCCATGGAGGGCCCCAAGATGCTTATCCACGGAGGCGGCAAACTAGCTACACGCTTGAGCGCGCAGCTCGGCATTGAGACTCAGATGATCGACGGGCGTCGTGTGACCGATCGCGATACGCTCGACGTGGTGACCATGGTATATGCCGGCCTTGTAAACAAGCAGATTGTCGCTCGTCTGGGCGCGTTGGGAACCAAGGCCATCGGACTTTCTGGTGCCGATGCCAATGTGATACCTGCCGTTCGCCGTGCTCCCAAGCCTATCGACTATGGCTATGTGGGCGACATCGTGCCTGAAAGGATGAACATCGGCTTCTTGCGTTCGCTCGTAGAGCAGGGCATTGTGCCGGTATTCTGTGCCATCACTCACGACGAGCAGGGCTCCCTGCTCAACAGCAATGCCGATAGCGTAGCCTCGGCTGTAGCTGTGGGTGCTTCGCAGATAGAGCCAACTAACCTCATCTTCTGTCTCGAGAAGAATGGTGTGCTCACCGATGTGGACGACGACCGCAGCGTGATTCCCTCTATCAATCGTGACAGTTTTGCCGCTCTGCGTGCCGATGGAACAATCAATAAAGGTATGATACCTAAGATCGAGGGCGCTTTCCGTGCTATCGATGGCGGCGTAGCATGTGTGGTAATCAAACATGCCGATAACCTGGACAATGACCTTGAGACGCGAATCGTAGAATGTTAACATAAGAAAAAGTCGTATTATGAAGAAACTCCTGTTATTAGCGGCGATGCTGCTTGCTGTCGGATACACTGCAGTTTCGGCCCGCACCAAGAAATCCAGTGACGACAATTTTGCCGGTTATCTCTTTGCCTACTTTGAGGGTAGCGGCGAGGGCCGTAAGCAAGAGCAGTTGCGCTTTGCCATCAGTGCCGATGCTGTAGACTGGTATGCCCTCAACGGCAACCGCCCCATCATCGCCAGCGACACTATCAGTGAGAGTGGCGGTATCAGAGATCCGCACATCCTGCGCGGTGAGGATGGCTGCTATTATATCGTGGCTACCGACATGTTCACCTTCGATCCCAAGCAGGGTTGGGGTAGCAATCCCGGTATCGTGTTGCTCAAGTCTACCGACCTCATCAACTGGACCCATTCCAAGATAAACCTATCGAAGGACTTCCCTGAAAACTTTGCCGATGCCTATTGGGTATGGGCACCGCAGACCGTCTACGATCACAAGGCGAAGAAGTATATGATTTACTTCACCCTTCAGCGTAGCGACCGCAAGTCACTCATCAGCTACTATGCTTATGCCAATGAGGACTTCACCGGTTTCGAGAGTGAGCCCCGCCAACTCTTTGCCGCTAAGTATGGCTCTATCGACAACGATATCATCTATAAGGATGGTCGCTACCACCTCTTCTATAAGGGTAACACCAAGGACGAGCATGGCCGCGAATACATCAATGGCATACAGCAGGCCACCTCACGCAATATCCATGGCCCTTGGAAGGAAGACTTCAAGTACCTTGATGCCTATGCAGGCATTACTCCCGTAGAGGGTTCGGGCGTATTCAAACTCAATGGTCGCGAGGAGTATGTGCTCATGTACGACCTCTACACCAATGGCCGTTACGAATACCAGACCTCTACCGACTTGTACAACTTTACCAAGGAACCCAAGTCGTTCCGCAAGGACTTCTTCCCCCGTCACGGTACTGTGTGCTCGGTAACTGCCGAAGAACTCGAACGCCTGCAGCAGAAGTGGGGGTATGTGCTGAAGCACGACTTTGAGAGCCAGGGCAACCCCATCATCCGCCACATGCATACCGCCGATCCCGCCGCTTTGGTTGAGGACGACACCTTGTGGCTCTTCACCGGTCACGATGGTGGTGGCAACCTCTCGGGTTTCCGTATGCGCGACTGGTGCGTGTTCTCTACTACCGACATGAAGCATTGGACACAATACCCCTGCCCCTTGCGCCTGGCCGACTTTAGCTGGGCACGCCAAGGCGATGCCTACGCCTCACAGGTCATCGAACGCAATGGCAAGTACTACTGGTACATCTCTACCAACCGTTGTGGTATTGGCGTAGCTGTAGCCGACCGTCCCGAAGGTCCCTACAAGGATGCTCTGGGTCGTCCCCTGCTTACCAACGACAACTGTGCAGCCTCGTCGCACTATTGGGCATGCATTGACCCCACGGTGTTCATCGACGACGACGGACAGGCCTACCTCATCTGGGGTAACCTGCAGTGCTATATTGTGAAGCTCAAGGAGAATATGATCGAGACCGAGGGTGAGGTGCAGCAGATTCACTTCCCTGAGCAGTATCCCTTCACCGAGGCTCCTTGGATACACAAGCACGAAGGCAAGTACTATCTCACCTATGCGTGCGACTTCCCCGAGCGCATTGCCTACTCTATGGCCGACAATATCTACGGACCCTACGAGCACAAAGGCATCATCTCTGAGATTGCAGGCAATTCCGCCTCTACACACCCCTCTATCGTGAAGTTCCACGACCGTTGGATATTCTTCAGCCATAACGGTGCACTCCCCGATGGCGGCAACTACAGTCGTTCAGTCATTGCCGAGCCTATGCTCTACAATGCCGACGGTACCATACAGAAGATACATCCCTCTACCGAAGGCTTCAGTTTCTAAACCAACAGGCATGTGGATAATAAGCAACGCCGTGCAAGAACGATGGTCTTGCGCGGCGTTTGCTTTTTATCATTGTTAGTGCATTGGCTATTGGGGCCTGTCAACAAATTCCAGCGTAAAGGTCGTGCGCGTACCAGGCTGCGATGAGGCGCTGATACGGCCTCCGTGAGTCATCATGATTTGGTATGCCAGA
>CANBEE010000271.1 GCA_947367415.1 uncultured Bacteroidales bacterium | reverse complement strand
CCTTCTCTGCGGAACTGCCCAATGGCTGGGGTGTGCGCTTCTCGGCCTGTCCCTCCTTTGATGCTGACATGCAGCATACGGAGTTTGGCATCGAACCCGATGTGCGTGTCGACATGAGTGACGAGGACCATGCCCGCGGGGTGGATACAATCATTGAGACTGCCCGCCGGATGCTGGCAGGAAACTGATGTGCCTGTTGCTGCTTAGTGGGCTTCGTTAAGCTTCTCGCGCAGGAACTGTCCTGTATATGAGGCATTGCATGCTGCCACCTCTTCGGGTGTGCCACAAGCCACGAGCTGGCCACCGCGGTCGCCCCCCTCGGGGCCAATGTCGATGACATGGTCGGCACACTTGATGACCTCCATGTTGTGCTCGATGATGACGATGGTGTGGCCGCGCTTGATGAGGGCATCGAACGAGCAGAGCAGCTTCTTGATGTCGTGGAAGTGGAGTCCCGTGGTCGGCTCATCGAAGATGAACATCGTGGGGTCGGACTTCTCCAGGCTGAGGTAGTAGGCAAGCTTCACGCGCTGGTTCTCACCGCCCGAGAGGGTCGACGAGCTCTGACCCAGCTTCACATAGCCGAGACCCACATCCTGCAGGGGCTTGAGGCGGCGTACGACTTTCTTGGCTCCATGCTCGGTGAAGAACTCTACGGCTTGGTTGACGGTCATCTCCAGTATGTCGTGGATATTCTTGCCGTGATAGGTCACGAGCAGCGTGTCGGCCTTGAAGCGCTTGCCATGGCAGGCTTCGCACTCGAGCACGAGGTCGGCCATGAACTGCATCTCCACGGTGATGGTGCCCTCGCCCTTGCACTCCTCGCAGCGGCCGCCCTCGCTATTGAAGGAGAAGAAGCCGGCTGTGAAGCCCATCTGCTTGGCCAAGGGCTGCTCGGCAAAGATCTTGCGTATCTCGTCGTAGGCCTTGAGGTAGGTGACGGGATTGGAGCGGGTGGACTTGCCTATGGGGTTCTGGTCGACAAACTCGACGGCTCGCAGCATGCGGATGTCGCCCTTCAGCTCCAGGTGCTCACCGGGGCGCTCGGTGCCCTCGCCATACTCGCGTGCCAGAGCTTGATACAGCACATCGCGCACGAGGGAACTCTTGCCGCTACCGCTGACGCCGGTGACTACGGTCATCACATTGAGCGGGAACTTGACATCGATGCCCTTGAGGTTGTGGTGACGGGCACCGCGAATCTCCACGTAGTTGTTCCACGGGCGGCGGCTCTGGGGCACAGGTATCTGCTCCTCGCCCAGGAGGTAGCGCACGGTATAGCTGGCCGAGCCCGGCTGCAGGTCGTGCATGTCGCCCTCGTACACAATCTGTCCGCCAAGGCGGCCTGCCTCGGGACCTACGTCGATGATATAGTCGGCCGCGCGGATGATCTCCTCGTCGTGCTCGACCACCACGACGGTGTTGCCTGCCTGCTGCAGCTGGCGAAGCACGCGGATGAGCTTGTCGGTGTCGCGGCTGTGGAGGCCTATGGAGGGTTCGTCGAGGATGTAGAGCGAGCCCACGAGCGGACTGCCCAGCGAGGTGACGAGGTTGATGCGCTGGCTCTCACCGCCCGAGAGGGTGTTGCTGAGGCGGTTGAGGGTGAGGTAGCCGAGGCCTACATCGAGCAGGAACTGCAGGCGGCTGTTGATCTCGATGAGCAGGCGCTTGGCAATGGCTGCCTCGTGCTCGTCGAGCGTGAGCTGCGCGAAGAAGCGCTGTAGCTCGGTCACGGGCATATCGACCAGCTCGCAGATGTTGCGCCCGCCTATCTTCACGTAGGTGGCCTCCTTCTTGAGGCGTGTGCCATGGCAGGTGGGGCAAGTCGTCTTGCCGCGATAGCGTGCCAGCATCACACGGTACTGTATCTTGTATTGGTTCTCCTCGAGCATCTTGAAGAAGGAGTCGATGCAGGGCTTCGTACGGGGGCCGTGCCACAGGTAGTCCTTCTGTGCCTGAGTGAGCTCATAATAGGGGGCAAAGATGGGGAAGTTGTCGCGGGCGGCATGGCGGATGAACTCGTCGCGCCAGGCGCTCATCTTCTCGCCACGCCAGCACACCACGCAGCCGTCGTATACGCTCAAGGCGGTATTGGGCACCACGAGCTGCTCGTCGATGCCGATGATGCGTCCGAAGCCGCCACACTCGGGGCAGGCGCCTACGGGGGAGTTGAAGGAGAAGAGCTGCTCGCTGGGCTCCTCGAAGGCGATGCCGTCGGCCTCGAAGCGCTTGCTGAAGGTGTGCAGTATGCCGGCTGGGTAGAAACGCAGCATACACGTGCCCCCACCCTCGTAGAAGGCGGTCTCGCAGCTGTCGATAAGGCGGCTCACGGTCTCCTTGCTGTCGTCGACGCTGAGGCGGTCGATAACAATCTTTAATTCTGAATTATGAATTATGAATTCTGAGTCAGCGGATGTGACCTTCTCAAGCACCTCCTCGATACGCATCACCTCGCCCTTCACCTCTACCCTGGCAAAGCCCTGTTGCAGGCATATGGTGAGCTGCTCCTCGAGTGTACGCCCATCGCGTATCATGAGCGGGGCCAATACGGTGAAGCGCGTGCCCGTGCTGTAGGAGCGCATGCAGGCCACGATGTCCTCGGTGTCGTGCTTTTTGACCAGCTGCCCTGTCACGGGCGAGTAGGTCTTGCCCACACGGGCAAAGAGCAGGCGCAGGTACTCGTATATCTCGGTCGAGGTGCCCACGGTAGAGCGCGGATTGCGGCTGCTCACCTTCTGCTCGATGGCAATGGCAGGGGGCAGGCCCTTGATGAAGTCACACTCGGGCTTCTTCATGCGCCCGAGAAACTGGCGTGCATACGAGGACAGGCTCTCCACATAGCGGCGCTGACCCTCGGCATACAACGTGTCGAATGCCAGCGAGCTCTTGCCCGAGCCCGAGAGTCCGGTCACTACCACCAACTTGTTACGCGGGATGATGACCTCGATGTTCTTGAGATTATTGACGCGCGCACCCTTGACGCTGATGTATTTTTCTTCACTCATTGTCGTAACAGCATTTATTGCAAAGATAGATACATGCGCGAACGCTACTATCTCCGCCACTTGTAGCAAAGAGAATCATAAGCGGGCGAATAAACAACATTTATTCTCGGCAAGCGCAAACTATCTTCGCCACTTGTGGCAAAGTTACAACTTTTTCTTGTATGATGAATCAATTTTATGTATCTTCGCAGCAGTTTTTACATATTTATAATGAAACAATACATACGAATACTACTC
>CANBEE010000270.1 GCA_947367415.1 uncultured Bacteroidales bacterium | reverse complement strand
CTAAACGCACTGGTTGTTTTTCCGTTTATACTAACCGAATCATTAAATCACAAGCTTTGATTTAATATTCAGTATCTATGATTTATTATTCACAACCTTTGAATAGTAAATCAGTGCTTATGATTTGGATTTTCGGCAAATATTTAGTATCTTTACGGAGGTAATAAAGAAAGAAATAGAACCGACAATCAAGGATTATGGCAAAGTATATCAAGCAGGAGATGCCCGACATTGCGGGCAAGGGTGAGCATCAAGTGTATTACCGCATGCAGACGGAACGGAATATCGGTGCTGCCGAGTTTGTGGAAGAGGTGGCAGGACTGGGTACGGGACTTTCTGAAGGAGCCGTGACGCATGTGCTGGAGCAGATGGTGCAGACTATGGCCCGCCTGTTGGCGGATGGGCATACGGTGACCATAGGGGGACTTGGGACCTTCCGCACTGCCATAGGCGTGATGGAAGGTAAGGAGCAGGACACCTTCGACGCCGATGAGCCCAAGCGCAATGCGCAGAGCATCGAGGTGAAGGGGGTGAACTTCCGTGCAGACAAGGCATTGGTCAAGGATATCCGCGTGCAGTGCCGCCTCGAGCGTGGCAAGGAGAGCCGCTTGCACCGCTCGCCCTACACGCGCGAGGAACGCTTGGCGCGGGCACTTGCCTTCATGGAGGAGCACACGGTGTTGCGCGTGCCTGACTACGTAAAACTGACGGGACTATCGCGCACCACAGCTTCGCTCGAACTGCGCGAGCTATGCCAAGACCCCACATCGGGCATCCGCTCGATGGGCCAGAGGGCGAGCAAGGTGTATATCAAAAGATAAGCTATGAATTTCAGACTATTCGGAAAAGAAGAGGGAATGACCCTGTTGCTCATCCCAGGGCTGGGTGTCTCCTACGAGATATTCCTGCCACTCATCGGATTGTTGGAAGAGCGGTTTCGCATCGTGGCAGTGGAGGTCGACGGCTTCGTGCTGGGCAAGCATACGCGGTTTACCTCCATTGACGACCAGGCAGCGCAGGTCATAGACTATGTGAAGGCACACTTTGGCGGACATATCGACTGCGTCTACGGCCTCTCGCTGGGCGGCAAGGTGCTGTCGCGCGTATTGGAGCGGAATGAAATCACCATCGACCATGCCTTCATGGATGCGGCGCCACTGCTCCCGTTGCCGCGATGGCTCGTAGGTCCTCTGCGCTATCTGCAATGCTTCAATGTATGGACCTGCTACCATTGGACGAAGTTTTGGAAGTGGGTGTTCCGTAGTCACTACTTCGACGTGCTGTTCAGTGAGTGCAAGAAGGTGTACCCCTACGGCGGCTCAGCTGCAGTGCTGGACGGGTACAAGTCGGTATATACGAACAAGCTGCAAAGCATCTCCGGTGCAGACATACATTACTGGTACGGAACGCTGGAGGCCTTCGTAGCCAAGCCACAAGTCAAGCACCTGCAATCCCTATTCCCTGCCGCGCACATCGAGGTATTTCCCAAGATGAATCATGGGCAGTTTCTGATAGACCATCCTGACGAGGTGGCGCGAAGGATTAGCGCTTTTGTCACTCCATAACATTACCGACCGACACCCCGCAACGGAAACTCATAGCGAGTACTCCTTTGAATAACTAAAGTTATCGTCGTCGCAACCGACGCTAATGCTCCGCGTCGGCGGTCGATATAATTCATAGATACAAACAGTTACATCAAATTACCGATACCTTGACTAAAAACGGCAAAAGGAATAATTATAAACCTCTATTTGTGTCTCGGTAACGTCTTGTTCAAGAAATAGCAACCGAGAACAGCAGAGATGATGGAGCCGAGGAGCACACCCAGTTTAGCCTGGGGGAGCAGTGCGGCACTGCTGGCTCCGAGTCCGGCATAGGAGAGTTCGGCGATGAACATGGATACGGTGAATCCAATACCGCATATGACGCAAACGCTTGCGAAGCTCTTCCACGTAGCTCCAGTAGGTAGGGTAACGAGACGGAACCGCACGGCCAACCATGAGAAGGAGAATACTCCAGCAAACTTACCCAACACGAGGCCCATCATCACCGCCAAGCTTACTCCAGAGAACACATCACCAAGGCTCATCTGCGAGAGGTCAATACCCGCATTGGCAAAGGCAAAGAGGGGAAGGATGACGTAGTTGATGGGGGTATGCAGAAGGTCCTCCATATCTTGCAACGGGCTAATCATGTGGTCGGCAGCCGACTCAATGCTCTTCAGCGTGCCTATCTGCTCATTGGTAAGCACAATGGTGCTTTGTCGCTTGTTCACTTCAATGACTGGGAATCTGTTGACATTACTACGGATACGTTCAAGGTAATATCCCGTGCCTTTTTGCAGGTTCGACGGGATACAGAACGCCATGACAACACCAGCGATGGTGGCATGGATACCTGAGTTGAGCATCATGTACCACAGCACGATGCCTATGGATATATAGAAGGTCTTGGTGCGTACGTTCAGTACGTTGCCCACTATCATGCCTGCCACACACAGAGCCGAGAGTCCGAGATAAACCAGATGGATATCTGAGGAATAGAAGAGGGCTATGACGAGTATGCCACCCAAGTCGTCGGCCACAGCAAGAGCAGCCAGGAATATCTTGAGTCCGATGGGAACACGCGTACTGAACACCGATAGTATACCCAGCGAGAAGGCTATGTCGGTTGCCATCGGTATGGCCAGACCACGTTGCATGGCTACATCGCCTGGGCATACGAGATAGAAGATAAGTACGGGCACGAGCATACCTCCGCAAGCTCCAATGACAGGGAGAAGCGCCTTCTCGCGTGATGAGAGTTCGCCCACCATAATCTCACGCTTTATCTCCAGTCCTACCGAGAGGAAGAAGACAGCCATGAGGAAATCGTTGATCATTTGGCCCAGCGTGATAGCGTGGCCATTGTGGCTAAAGAAGTTGAAGTCGCCTATTGCGAGGCTCACCTCCTGTGTCCAGAACGAAGCATACCAATCCTTCACACCTGGGATATTGGCACACACCAGTGCCGCAACAGTAAAGAATATCAGCACCACACTGGAGTTGATATACATTCGAAGTTTACTTTTGAAACTGTAATTCATTGTTCTCAGTTTACGATATAGTTATACCTTAAATAATACCTTTATTCTACTCAGTGTCTTTTTAAGAACGTGCAAAATTACGGCTTATTTTTATTCGTTAACCATTTTTTGGAAATAAAAATCAAATAAAAGTGGATTCCTGTGCAGATAGAAATTAGGCGGCGCCTCGGAAAATCGCAAGTAAACTTG
>CANBEE010000269.1 GCA_947367415.1 uncultured Bacteroidales bacterium | reverse complement strand
ACGAGGTGTGGATCATGGAGATGATTGGTAAGGGTCCCGGCCGCAAGGGTGCTGTATGGGTGGCTATCCGTATCCCCGACGACTGCATCGCCGCTCATGCCAACCAGGCTCGCATCCGTCAGTTCCCCTTGAAGGACAAGCAGAACTGCCTCTACTCAAAGGATGTGATCAAGTTTGCCCGCGAGATGGGCTACTTCGACGGCAAGGATAGCGAGTTTGACTTCGCTGACGCCTACTGCCCTGCCGACTTCGGCGGTCTCCGCTACTGCGATGCCCGCGTATGGAGCTACTTCAACATGTTTGCCGATGCTGACATGAGCGAGTACCTCCCCTGGGCTATGGGTGATGCTACAGCTACTCCGATGCCTCTCTACATCCAGCCGAAGCAGAAGGTGTCTGTTCGCGACGTGCAGAACGCCATGCGCGACCACTACGAGGGTACTCCCCTGGACATCACCGGTGATGTAGGTGCGGGTCCCTGGTCAATGCCCTATCGCCCCTCACCCTTGAGCTACAAGGTGGATGGCGTGGAGTACTTCAACGAGCGCCCCATCTCAACCCAGCAGACTGCCTTCACCTTCGTATCGCAGATGCGTAGCGAGTTGCCCAATGCCATCGGCGGCGTGCTGTGGTTCGGTACTGATGATGCCAACATGGCCGTGTTCACTCCCGTATACTGCTGCACCAACGTGGTGCCCGAGTGCTACAAGCGCGAGATGGCCGATGCAGTAACCTTCTCGGAGAAGTCGGCTTTCTGGCTCTTCAACATGGTGTCAAACATGGTATATCCCCGCTACTCGGCTCTCATCGGTGACCTCAAGAAGGTACAGCAGGGTTGCGAAGAGACTTTTGCTCAAAATCAGGCGAGCGTAGAGGCTAAGGCTATGGAGCTCTACAACGACAATCCTCCCAAGGCAGTAGCCATGCTCACCAAGTATACTGACGAGACTGCTATGTCAACCATGGCGGCATGGGGCAACCTTGCCAAGTTCCTCATCGTGAAGCACAACGATATGGTAATCAAGCCCGAGGAGAACGGTGTGTTCAAGCGCACGGAAACCGGCGAAGGTGTATCGCCCGTACGTACCGGTTATCCCGAGCACTTCAACCGTCGCATTGCCAAGGAGACTGGCGACCGCTACTTGATGAAGTAACCGACAAGAGAAGAACATAAACAAAGAAGAGCCACAGCATTGCCGTGGCTCTTCTTTGTTTATAGTTCCGATTTTACCGGTTCAAGTAGATATTGGCCGTCATAGGCTCATCGCCCAGAGCAACCGACTGCTTCTGCAGATTGCCTTCGGCATCGTAGTAGCGCAGTTCGTAGGTCGTGTTCTTAGGCAACAATAGGGTGAAGAAGTCATTCATATCACGCAAGGGACCTGTGGTGAGTCCGCCACCCATCTGTTCGCTACCCATGAAGATGTCCACCCCCATGGCAACACGGTCAGACGACTGTGCGGTGGCTCCTTGACGGGCATATCCTGCAATGCGCAGATAGGTGTGTGTGCCTGCTTCGAGGCGTTGCGACTGCTGTTGGCGGGCAAGGTCGATGTAGTGTTGTGTCACATTCTCTGCACCGATGTGTTTGGGGAGGTCTTCGATATCGGTACTGTCTTCGCCGCACCATACCATGGGGAACCAATCGTCGGCCTTGCCGAAACGTGTAGCATAGATAGCATAGTGGCGGTCGGCGGGGTTTGCCTTGGATGCATCGTCCATGAACCACAGATGATCCAGCGCTGAGGGGAAATAGTACTCGGTGACACGCCATTGGCCGTCGAGCCAGACTTCGGTCCAACTGTGGTTACCGCGATTGTCGTGCCATGAGGCTGTGCCTACAAAACGGGCGGGGATACCTACAGAACGCAAGGCATCGACCAACAGGATGGACAGGCCGGTGCAGGATGCCATGCCTTGGCGCATCGATTCGCGCGGACTCTGGTTGGTCTTCTCGCGCAAGGTGTTGTAGTGTACGCCCGTCAGTTCGGGAATGCGGCCATTGATAGCGCGTATGGCCTCTTCCATCGTCCGGCAAGTGTCAGCAATGGGAGCGCACAGTTCGTACAGTTCTTTACGCCACGCATCACGCACCTCGTCGACCACGTGATAGGGCAACACATCGGTGAGGTATAACTCTTCGGGCAATGCCTTTGCCCAGGCAAACTGCTGGCGTGCCTGGTGTGCATAACAGACATTCTCGATGAGCAGCGGGAGCGACATCGTGTCGCGGTCGGCGGCATCCATATGCGTGATGAGATATGCCAGTTCGCTGTGATACTTCCTGTCGGTGTCGGCAAACAAGGCCTTCAGTGCCTCGGGACGTGCCGATGATGCAATAGCATCCTTCAATGCCGGGTCCTGAGGAGTGGAAAATGTCCTTATGGCAACAGCCACGACAAGGCCTGCAGCAACAAGTAGATAGAATAACTTTTTCATGATTATAATTGCTTCTTAATAAGTTTAACGATTGCTCTGACCTCTTCCTCATTGATGGTCCTCAGTGCATATTCGTCCACTGCGCCGGTGCCGCCCATCGAGATGCGCGGGTTGCGGTATTGCATGCCTCCCTGAACCATCTGCCTGGCACTGAAGTGCAAGGCGTCGACACCGGTTGCAGCCAACTGCAGGGCATTGTGCGCTGAGACTCCGCTTCCGGCCATAATCTGAATACGTCCATTGGCTATGGCTACAGCCTGGGCAATGGCTTCGCAGCCTTCGGCAGCTTTGTCGTAACCGCCCGAAGTGAGGATGCGTGTGCAGCCGGTGGTGATGATGTCCTCAATGGCTTGCAGGTAATCGGCGGTCATATCCACGGCCCGATGGAAGGTTGTCTCCATGCCTTGGGCGGCTTCCACCAGGCGACGGGTGCGGCCGACATCGACACGTCCGTCAGCGGTGAGTGTTCCAAAGACTACACCGGTAGCGCCACACTGCCGTGCATGGGCGATATCGGCCAACATCGTATCGAACTCCTCATCCGAATAGAGGAAGTCGCCACCACGGGGGCGGATCATTACACTGACGTCGATGCCCTTGATGGCACTCACCCGCTGGATGGTGCCCATGGAGGGGGTGATGCCTCCATCCGATGGTGAGGCACATAGTTCTACACGGTCTACTCCCAAACGGCTGGCAGCGAGACATGCCTCTACGGAATAGGCACACAGTTCGCACTGGATAGTTTTATCGGTCATATTCATAGGTCTATTGCTTGACTGCAAAGATACTGATAAGCGAGCGAGAAATATCAAGCTTGCTTGAATATTTTTTACAGCGAGCGCAAGTATCTTCGCA
>CANBEE010000268.1 GCA_947367415.1 uncultured Bacteroidales bacterium | reverse complement strand
CGCAGAAGAACCGCATCTTTGCCAAGAATAGTCCCATCCTCTTCATCGACGAGATACACCGTTTCAACAAGTCGCAGCAGGACTCCCTGCTCGCTGCCGTGGAACGCGGCATCGTGACACTCATTGGTGCCACTACCGAGAACCCCTCGTTTGAGATTATCCGTCCGCTGCTCTCGCGCTGTCAGCTCTATATATTGAAGTCGCTGGAGAAGGATGACCTGCTCGAACTCCTCGACCGCGCCATCTCGGAGGATGCCTACCTGAAGCAACGCCGCATCACCGTCCGTGAGACCGATGCCCTGCTGCGCTTCTCGGGAGGCGATGCCCGCAAGCTGCTCAACACGCTGGAACTGGTGGTTGAGGCCGACAATAGCGAAGAGGTAATCATCACCAATGCTATTGTCACCGAGCGCCTGCAGCAGAATCCGCTCGCCTACGACAAGAATGGCGAGATGCACTACGATATCATCTCGGCCTATATCAAGTCTATCCGTGGTAGCGACCCCGACGGTGCACTCTACTGGCTTGCCCGCATGATACAGGGTGGCGAAGATCCCTCGTTCATTGCTCGCCGACTCGTCATCTCGGCCTCTGAGGATATCGGGTTGGCCAACCCCAATGCCCTGCTCATCGCCAATGCAGCCTTCGACGCGGTGATGAAGATTGGCTGGCCCGAGGGGCGCATCCCCTTGGCCGAGGCTACGGTATATCTGGCCACCAGCCCCAAGAGCAACTCGGCTTATATGGGTATCAACAGCGCCCTTGGCCTTGTGGAGCAGACGGGTAATCTGCCTGTGCCGCTGCATCTGCGCAATGCTCCTACCAAGCTGATGAAGGAGCTCGGCTATAGCGACGGCTACAAGTATGCCCACGACTACGAGAACCATTTCGTGGAGCAGCAGTTCCTACCCGATGAACTCACCGGCACTCGTCTCTGGACTCCCCAGCCCAACGCAGCCGAGGAGAAGATGAAGGAGCGGATGCGCTATCTCTGGAAAGACAGATATTAATAATAGAAAACTCGGAGTACTCAGAGGACTCCGGGAACTCTAAGAATTCATAATTCACAATTCATAATTAAGATATGAACATCGTTATCCTCGACGGCTACGCCCTCAACCCCGGCGACCTCTCCTATGACTGCTTGCGCCAGTTCGGCACGCTCACCATCTATGACCGCACCACTCCTGATGAACTCATCGCCCGTGCCATTGATGCCGATGCTGTGCTTACCAATAAGGTGGTCTTTGGCGAGCGCGAGATGGCGCAGCTGCCCCGCTTGCGCTATATCGGAGTGCAAGCTACCGGCTATAATATAATAGATGTAGAGGCTGCCCACAGGCATGGCATCACCGTGACGAATATCCCCGCTTATAGTACCGACTCGGTGGCGCAGACCGTGATGGCTCACCTCTTGAATATCACGCAGCGCATAGGCCATTATGCCGAGGAGAATAGGGCAGGGCGCTGGTCTGTTAACCCGGACTTTTGTTACTGGGACACGCCGCTCATGGAGCTTCGCGGCAAGCAGATGGGTATCGTGGGGCTAGGACGCACAGGCATGGCCGTTGCCCGCCTCGCGCAAGCCTTCGGTATGCATGTGGCAGCCTATACCTCCAAGTCGCAGGATGCGTTGCCCGAGGGTGTTGCCAAGCTGTCGCTTGATGAGCTGTTTGCCACCTCCGATGTGGTGAGCCTGCACTGTCCGCTCACTCCCGATACCCGCCAGCTCGTCAATGCCGAGCGTTTGGCGCTGATGAAGCCTACTGCTATACTTATCAATACTTCGCGTGGCCCCGTGGTCGATGAACAAGCCCTGGCCGATGCGCTGAACGGCGGAGTGCTCTACGCTGCCGGTATCGATGTGCTGTGCGAGGAGCCTCCCCGTAGCGATTCGCCGCTCCTCCATGCCCGCAACTGTTTTGTTACGCCCCATATCGCCTGGGCTACGCTCGAGGCTCGCACACGCCTGCTGCGGATATGCGAAGACAACCTGCGGGCTTATCTCGAGGGGCGTCCGCAGAATGTAGTCTCCTGAGCCCGTCGTCAGGGTCGTCATGCCTGTCCATCTCGCCTGATGACAGTGCTTTGGCGCAAAAATAGTTTTGAAAACATTTTGTCATGTCGGAGAAAAGCAGTACTTTTGTGCCCGATTAGTCCGCAAGGGGTTCGAAGAAGCGGTTGCAGCGGTTGCAGCACACCTCCCGGAAAACTTTTAAAGTTTTATTTTAATGTACGCAATTGTAGAAATTAACGGACAGCAGTTCAAGGCCGAAGCTGGCAAGAAATTGTTTGTTCACCACATTCAAAACGTTGAGAATGGTGCAACGGTTGAATTCGAGAAGGTTCTTTTGGTAGAGAAGGATGGTGCTATCACCGTAGGTGCTCCCGTTGTAGAGGGTGCTAAGGTAGTAGCCGAAGTGAAGAGCGAGCTCGTTAAGGGCGAGAAGGTTCTCGTATTCCACAAGAAGAGAAGAAAAGGTTACCGCAAGTTGAACGGTCACCGTCAGCAGTTCTCTGAGATTGTAATTAAAGAAGTTATCGCATAACCCTTTTAACACATTTAGATCATGGCACATAAAAAAGGAGTTGGTAGTTCTAAGAACGGTCGCGAATCAGCTAGTAAGCGACTCGGTGTAAAGATTTTCGGCGGTCAGGTATGCAAGGCCGGTAACATCATCGTACGTCAGAGGGGTACAGTACACCATCCCGGTGAGAACATGGGTATGGGTTCTGACCACACACTCTACGCACTTGTTGACGGTACTGTACAGTTCAAGAGAGGACGTAACGACAAGAGCTACGTTTCTGTAATCCCCGCAGCAGAGGCATAATTGCTATAAGCATAAGTACAATGAGGCTCAATCACTACGGATTGGGCCTCATTGCTTTTTGGGGAAGTGCAGTTTCCGCTACTGTATTCGGTTTCAACGAACTGTGCATATCCATTTCCCATTGGGCATTTCCTTTGTCCTTCTTTTAGCCACATGCGCCAGCTGGAGCGGCTGGAGGCGCAGCTTGATACCGCGCCCCATCTTGTGCGCCTCGCGTACATCCCACGTCATATAAATACCCACTCCTAAAAACTATCCCACACCCATTGCAATTTCAAAGTTTTTCGTATCTTTGCAGCATCAGATGTGAAGTGAAGTAGCATCTATAGTAGAGAGCTAAGGACAAGTTTGTTAACCTCCGCCACGACAAACGAAAGGAGCAGAAGACAGAGGTGGCACGTGATAGTAGTCTAATACAAACATCCATCTAAATAATATAAAAAATCATGAAAAGACACTTATTTAG
>CANBEE010000267.1 GCA_947367415.1 uncultured Bacteroidales bacterium | reverse complement strand
CTCACGCTAATTGCGTAATCGTACTTAAATTAACACAATAATTATTTATGGGAATTTATGGGCAATTTATGGCAATTCATGTAAAAGATATAAACATAAATTATCACAAATAACCCGCGAATTACCATGAATAAACAATATAGATTCAATGAAATATTTTACCATTTCCGAACTCACCGCCAGCGCTACAGCGCTGCGCGAGGGCATCGACAATCGCCCATCGAAGTGTGCATACCATTTGCTGCATGTATTAGTAGACCAATTGCTCGATCCTATACGCGAGGCGTGGGGTGAGCCGATAGTGGTGTCCTCAGGCTATCGATGCAAGGAGCTGAACGCACTCGTGGGTGGCGTGAAGAACAGTCACCACATGCTGGGCTGCGCTGCCGACTTGATTGCAGGCAACAAGGCTGACCATCGAAGGCTGTTCAAACTCATCCAGCAAATGCAGCAGCAAGGGAAGATACGTTTCACCCAGTTGATTTGGGAGGGCGACGGACGTTGGATACATATCTCGTATGTGCCTGGCAATCTTAAATGTCAGGTAATAGGGGAATAAAGTAATGGGGTGACCGACTGGCCACCCCATTCTTACTATAGTGCGATTGCGGATTACTCCTCAAGCAACAGCTCTACAATCTTGCAAGCTGACTGAGCCACATTAGTACCAGGACCGAAGATAGCTGCTACGCCTGCGCGGTAGAGGAAGTCGTAGTCCTGTGCGGGGATGACACCACCGGCGATGACCATGATGTCCTCGCGGCCGAGCTTGGCCAGCTCTTCAATAACCTGAGGCACGAGGGTCTTGTGACCGGCTGCGAGTGATGATACACCGAGCACGTTGACATCGTTCTCAACGGCCTGACGAGCTGCCTCAGCAGGTGTCTGGAACAAGGGACCCATGTCGACGTCGAAGCCGCAGTCGGCGTAGCCGGTTGCTACCACCTTGGCACCGCGGTCGTGACCGTCCTGACCCATCTTGGCCACCATGATACGGGGGCGGCGACCCTCCTTCTTGGCAAACTCCTCGGTGAGGGCGCATGCGCGCTCGAAGTCTGCATCCTTCTTGCTTTCTGATGAATACACGCCTGAAATAGTTCTGATTACTGCTTTATATCGGCCTACGATCTTCTCGCAAGCGTATGAAATCTCTCCAAGGGTTGCACGTACGCGTGCTGCCTCTACGGCCAATGCCAGGAGGTTGCCCTCGCCAGTCTCTACGCACTTGGTGATAGCATCAAGAGCGGCCTGTACGGCTGCTTCGTCGCGCTTTTCACGCAACTGCTTGAGGCCTTCGATCTGCTCCAAGCGTACGGCGGTGTTGTCCACCTCAAGGATATCGATGGGATCCTCCTTCTCGAGGCGGTACTTGTTGGTACCCACGATGGTCTGTGCACCAGAGTCGATGCGGGCCTGTGTGCGGGCAGCAGCCTCCTCAATACGCATCTTGGGCAAGCCGGTCTCGATAGCCTTTGCCATACCGCCAAGCTTCTCGATCTCCTGGATGTGCTCCCATGCGCGGTGTGCAATCTCGTTGGTGAGGCTCTCCACGTAGTATGAACCGCCCCAGGGGTCTACGTTCTTGCACACGTAGGTCTCCTCCTGAATATAGATCTGCGTGTTACGTGCGATACGTGCTGAGAAGTCGGTGGGAAGGGCGATAGCCTCGTCGAGGGCGTTGGTGTGGAGCGACTGGGTGTGACCTAATGCGGCTGCCATAGCCTCGATACAGGTACGGCCCACGTTGTTGAAGGGATCCTGCTCGGTGAGACTCCATCCTGAGGTCTGTGAGTGTGTACGTAGAGCGAGTGACTTGGGGTTCTTTGCACCAAACTGGCTTACAATCTTTGCCCACAACATACGCGCTGCACGCATCTTGGCAATCTCCATGAAGTGGTTCATGCCGATAGCCCAGAAGAATGAGAGACGGGGTGCAAAAGCATCAATGTCAATACCTGCATTGACACCGGCACGGAGATACTCAAGACCGTCAGCAAGGGTGTAAGCGAGCTCGATGTCGGCAGTAGCACCAGCCTCCTGCATGTGGTAGCCTGAGATAGAGATGCTGTTGAACTTGGGCATGTTCTGTGAGGTATACTCGAAGATATCAGAGATAATCTTCATAGAGAAGGCGGGCGGATAGATGTAGGTGTTGCGCACCATGAACTCCTTGAGGATATCGTTCTGGATAGTACCTGCCATTTCCTCGAGCTTAGCGCCCTGCTCAAGACCTGCGTTGATATAGAAGGCCATTACGGGGAGCACGCCACCGTTCATGGTCATTGACACCGACATCTTGTTCAAGGGGATACCCTCGAAGAGCACCTTCATGTTCTCGAGTGAGCAGATAGATACACCAGCCTTACCCACGTCGCCTACTACGCGCTCGTGGTCGGGGTCATAACCGCGGTGTGTGGGGAGGTCGAAGGCTACAGAGAGACCCTTCTGTCCGCTAGCAAGGTTACGACGATAGAAGGCGTTACTCTCCTCAGCGGTAGAGAAGCCTGCATACTGGCGGATGGTCCAGGGACGGAGCACATACATCACCGAGTAGGGGCCACGGAGGTAGGGGGGCAAACCTGCTGCGTAGTCGAGGTGCTCCATACCTTCGAGGTCTTCTTTCGTATATACGGGTTTCACATCAATCAGCTCGGGAGTCTTCCAGTTGGCTGTGATGCCATTTGCATTTTGCCACTCGGCTCCATTCTGAGCCTTGATGCCTGCAAATATATCTATGTTGTCAAAATTCTTTCTCATCTTAGTAATTTACTATTTGGGGAATTACTATTTACTATTTATTTTCGATTTGGTGATTTAGCTATTTCATCCGCATTCATCCTCACTCGTGTTGTGATGATGGACTTTGCTATGATGTTTAGAAGTTCAGACGATTCTTGATGTAATGATTTAAGGCGGCTTTCTGGCATCATCTCGCTGCGCATGATGATTTCAAGCCAGTGACATGTCTCATCGAGCTCCTCCTCTACCATCTTCATCTTATTGACAAAGTCTTTATCGGACTTGGCGAGGCAAGCAGCGCGGTAGTTGGCCGAGGGCGAGGTGCCCGAGCGGATGATCTGTCGCGCGATGGCATGACCTGCTACCGTAGTAGGCATAGAGTCGACCATCTTCACGATGCGTACCGCAAAGGCTGTCATCCGTTCCTGTAGTTCCGCCTTGTCCATAAATTGTCAAATAACTAAATGGTAAATCAATGGTAATTGGTAAATTGTCAAATTGTAAATGAATCAGATCTTTAGGAGCTGATTAAACTTTTTGAGGGTTTCCAACACATTGCAACGTACGTGGATGAAG
>CANBEE010000266.1 GCA_947367415.1 uncultured Bacteroidales bacterium | reverse complement strand
ATAATAGTTTTTTTATTGAAAACTAATTTTAAATTAAAAATACGCTTTAATTCATCGACATCCGTGCTCGGATGGTCTTCTATATATTTATCAACATCCTTGACGGGACGGAAAGGCTCAACAAGGTCAAGATTGGTGTCAATGATTGCATAAACCATTTCTTCATCATTGTCGACCATACCAAAGCCATCACTATCTGCAAAATACATACCGTCAGGATATAACATCCAAGATATGACACAGAGACCATCCTTAAAGTTTCCCCACCTGCTCATCCCGGCATAGCGTATCGCTTTAGACTTTGCATTGTGAGCCCCATGTTTGCAACACTTGCAGATTGCTTCATAGTCAATTTCATTATCATCAACCAATAACATTCCTGCAGTTGTAGACATTTGACGAATTCTACCAGTCACCGTATTGACAATGTATAGTCCATACTCACCTTTATAAAACAATGCTACATCTTCCCCGATAAGGAAGCCTTTGTAACCCTCCAGTTCGGAATAGCCATACGAAATCACATGATTGTCCTCAAATTCAAATCTTTTAGAATTGTCCTTCATAATATTGCATTTTATCCAACAATCATTCTATACGCTGTCCATTGACATCAAACAGGATATACCCAGATGCTTCTGCGAGTTCCGCCTTTACAAGCGTTGAAGATAACATTTCAATATCATTGTATAGTGCAGGAAGAATCACCTTACCAGTCTCCCGGTGCATCAATCCCCAACTATTGTGGACGCAATATTGCAGGTAATCAGACAAGAGGGCTACTTCGTTATATAGAGTAGAAGAGCCTTCACCATCAGGCACGACAATAGATTCTATACGCTGTGTATAATATAAGTCTGAGGCATCATCCAACATAAACGGAACTAGAACTGTACCATCAAATGCGACTTGTTGCTTCACTCCATCCTTTATCAACAACAAACCATCAGCCTCGGAATTAGCAAATTCTATAAAATCATACTCTATGGGAAACAGTAGACTGAGAGATTCGTCAAGTACTCCATACTTACCATCTTCAATGACTATACGGTATTTTCCATACCGAGGCGACCATATATAATCATACTTAGGAGCCAACGCCCAACTTCCCGTGACATCAATAAGGCCACAAGTTCCTTGTAAGTCAGTCATCACACACAATCCATTATGGAACAGGTAGTCCACATTCTTTCCACGGCAAGAACTATAAACAAACGGCAAGACTACTTTATTGTCCTTATCGACAAATCCTATCTTACCAGATGAGTCCATTACAGCAGCTATCCCCTCAGAAAAGAGCCAGGCACGACTATATTGTGCAGGAATCACGATTTTTCCCGTATTGGCATTAAGATAGCCACGAAGTCCATCCTGGAAAAAGACAGTAAGTGAATCACCTCTAGCCGGTTTTACCACCTTATCTATACCTTTCAAGACAGTTTTTTTCTCATGGGAATTATAAAGTCTGTATTCACTTTTGTGATAGTACCAACGAACCGTCACATTATCAGACAATTCACGCTCCGTATAATAATTATTCTGATATCTGCACCACTTTATAAGCAACACCATACCCACTAAAACAATTACTACTGCCGCTAGCCCAAGGAGGCTTCTCCAAAGAATTTTAAAATACTTTTTCATACATTACAATTTTTACGTTACAAACATACAGAGGACATAACATCGAGATATCTATCATCCATCAAGAAAAAAAGATTTCTCATGCCTAAATTTTATTCTCTTAATTAAAAGCTGTAACTTCGCACTCCCAAAGCAAATAGAGAAGAATGATTGTCTGTATAGCTGAGAAACCAAGTGTAGCGAAGGAGATAGCCGATGTGCTGGGTGCCAGGACGCGCCGAGAAGGCTACTTAGAGGGTAACGGATACCAAGTGACGTGGACCTTCGGACACCTGTGTACCCTGAAGGAGCCACACGACTATACGTCGCAGTGGAAGAGTTGGTCGCTCAGCAGCCTGCCCATGATACCGCCCCGATTCGGCATCAAGCTCATCGACGACAGAGGCATAGAGAAGCAGTTCGGCATCATCAAAAGCCTCATGCAGCAGGCCGACATGATCATCAACTGCGGTGATGCCGGCCAGGAGGGTGAGCTGATACAGCGTTGGGTGATGCAGAAGGCCGAAGCTAAATGCCCGGTGAAGCGCCTGTGGGTGTCGTCGCTCACCGACGAGTCCATTCGCGAGGGCTTTGCCAAGCTGATGGATGCCTCGGACAAGCAGTCGCTCTACGAAGCAGGATTGTGCCGCGCCATCGGTGACTGGGTGCTGGGCATGAACGCCACTCGACTCTACACGCTGAAGTATGGGCAGAACCGTCAGGTGCTCTCCATAGGACGTGTGCAGACACCGACACTGGCACTTATCGTAAAGCGACAGCAGGAGATTGACAACTTCGTGCCACAGCAGTTCTGGGTACTGAAGACACTATACAGGGGCATCGTGTTTAACGCTATCGTGAAACGTAGTGATGAGGACCTGATGGCCGACCTGGAGAAGAAGAAAGAAGCGGCCGAGAAGAAGGGGGTGCCCTTCGACATGAGCGAGGCATGGCGCAAGGCAGAAGCCGAGAACATAGGAATGGAGCCCATCGCCAGTGAGGAGCAGGGCATAGTCATACTCAACCGTATCAAGGAGGCCCCGTTCACTATCACCTCGGTAACCAAGAAGGATGGCAAGGAGCTGCCACCCTCGCTATTCGACCTCAGCTCTCTGCAGACAGAATGTGACAAACGATTCAGCATACCTGTCGACGTAACGCTTCAGACGGTGCAGTCACTCTACGAAAAGAAGGTGACCACCTATCCCCGTGTCGACACCACCTACTTGAGCGACGATGTGTATGCCAAATGTCCACAAATCCTGATGGGCTTGCGCGATTATCAGCACCTCATAACTCCGCTGCACGGGCGTCCACTGCAAAAGTCGAAGAAGGTCTTTGACAACAAGAAGGTCACCGACCACCATGCCATCATCCCCACAGGAGTATATCCGCAGGCATTGACCGACATAGAGAAGAAGATATACGACCTGATAGTGCGCCGCTTCATTGCCGTGTTCCACCCCGACTGCAAGACCCGCACGACAACCGTGGTGGGCGAAAGCGACGGCATACCCTTCAAGACCTCAGGAAAAGAGATTGTAGAGCCGGGATGGAAGGTGGTGTTTGAGAAAAATGCAGTTTCAGACTCTTCGGAAAACTCAGAGAACCCCGATTCCTCAGAAAACCCCGATAATGCTCAATTGTCCATTGTCAATTCTCAATTCACCAAGGGTGAGAGTGGCCCCCACC
>CANBEE010000265.1 GCA_947367415.1 uncultured Bacteroidales bacterium | reverse complement strand
CTCCTCGACCACTTCGTTCAGAGCATCCACATTGGCTTGGGCATGCTGCATTGGTTGTGTTCCTATCCACGTTCTTCTCAGCTTAGTCAAGTTTTCTTTTGCCTCTTCAATCAATGCTTTCAGTTCGGCCTTAGCTGCAGCATTTTCATCGACATATTCCTCGATAATCCACTCAGAACGCATCACCTCATCGGGTCTGTCTTCGTGTTTGTTGGCATATACTGTAGAGCTCTCATCGATAGCATCGGTTCCCAACAAGCCGTTTATGGTATATATATGCTGATAGTCTCCCATGGTTGTGACATTGAATGTAGCCTTATCCTCTGAGGTTATCTCTGTCTGGCCTACCATGGTCCAGCTATTCACGTTGCCCAACATTACATACAATCCACTAGCAGACTTCATGTATACTCCATTGCCCTCACCTGTGGGCTCAAACGTGAATTGCTGAGCTTCATCCTTCTTGTCAAATGCAGCCACACTTAACTTATCGGGTACGATATCAAGGTAATACCCTGAGCTTTTGTGGCGAATGATAAAGGACTTGTCTGCCCCAGGCAGATTCTGCTTCTGTGCCTTGAGCAATTGCTCCAACAAGCGCACCTGTGCCAAGATATAGTCGTCGGCCACTGTAGACTCAAAGGTCTTGGCATCGGCAATCATTTGCTTCAGCTTGGCAATCTCTTCAGCCGAATAGCAGAATAGGGCATCACCTAGCTGTTTGTCGGTTAGCGTAGCCAGGAATGTCTCGGCATCGGCCACCGCAGCAGCAAGCGCTTCCTTCACCTCCTCGGGTACATAGTTGGGAATGAGTTCCTCGGGAGTAATGCGCCACTGGCGATTGGTACTTACAGAATTTCGGTCATCATTGTTGTAGCTGAGAATATTGTTACCATCGGCCGACCCACCGCCTGAATTGTTGATTGCGTGGTCGGTATAAGCATTTACAATATTATAGTTATCATTTTCATTCACCGTAACGAACTTCCACCATTGACGTGAGTCCGAAGCATCGGGAACAGCAACATTCAATGCCTCACCTACTGCCGATGTCGGTGATGGGTCGTTGAATGCCATACCTGTGGCCTTGTTGATCAGTTGATAGTAGTCGCCTACGCTTACTATTTGCCACAGCTGAGTGTCACGTCCATATTCGGGCGACCATATCACGACATTGGCTCCCGACTCCGACGATTGGTCAGCAATGTCGAGCACCTTATTAGTACCTTTATTATATACACGATAGTAGTACTCGTCCTTCAAGACAAAAGGCTTGAGCGTCACAGGACCATCATCCTCAGCGTTGGCACGCTTGGCAAAAGTCTTCGTAAGGAATTCCATGTGTTCGCCAATAAAGGTCTTGAGCTGGTTGATGTATTCGGCATAGGTCGAGTAAAGGTATATCTCATTATATACATGCGAGGAGATGGAATAGCGGTTGTAGTTCTCCGTTTGAGACTGGTCGAGGTAAGTGGCCATGCTGTCAATGTAGTTGTAGAGATACTCTTCGAGGCCATCGGCTACCTTCTGCCTCCATGCATTGTTCACAGCATTGTTGAACCATGGGTCCTGAATCATTCGCTTTACCCACACCTTGGTGAGATCCTCACCAAAGCCTGCATTTATCATATCACGGTTGGTGACATCTCCCACACGATTGCAATTATTATAGGCAATATCATAGTCCCAAAGCGGTCCGAAGTACAGCTTGGGATCATCCTTGTCTTTATAGAGGAATGTACTCCAAAAGCCATCTACATTTGCACTCAACTCGGTAGCGATGTACCAGCTCACAAGAGTGGCTGAGTCGGCGATGGCGCGGTATCCTTTGGTAGCATCGGTGAAATTACTTCCGAAAAGTGAAGATTCAAAATCATTGAGATACTGCCTGATATAGTTTCGTTGAGCCGCATTAATGATGTCCTCATCGGGCGACTTTACAGATATTATCAGATTCTTGCTCGTTCGGAAATTTACCTTTTCGCTCGTTCCGAATCCATCAATCTCCACCAAATACCCACCCGTAATATTAGAGTCAGCAGTGGCTTTCTCCTCCTGCTCAAACACCTCTACACGTTTATTGTCCACATTCACCTGGTCCGAGACCTGATAGTTGCCCAAGTAAGTACCATTGAGCACAAGGTCCACGAAATGGGCTGCAGGGTTAAAAGGTTGGCCCAGAAACTCACCCATGGTGAAGGTCACCGCATTGCGCAGCAACGATTTGTCGGCATGGTTGGCCAGCAGTGTCCAACTCTTGTTTTTGGCATAGCCTTTGCCGAGGAACTTAGTAGATTCCTTGAACTTGATGCGATAAGGTTTCTTGGCCAGATTCCACGTTGAGTTACCACGGCCACGTATCTGTAACGAATCGTACTGCACCATTGTATTACCATCTATATACGTGAGTGTAGCATATATATAGGTGGTTTTACTCGTCACAGCGCGTTTATTGAAGGTTTCAATATATATGGTAGGAATATTGGTCAGCTGTGTATATTGCGCCATACCGGCCAAAGCCACCAAGCAAACACAGAGGGAGAGTATCAAACGTTTCATAGTAATGTCTATAATAATAGTTATATTAGAATTCGCAAAATAACACATTTTTACCGAAAGAGACAAAAAAGTTCCACGAAAAATCCATCAAATGTAGGTTTGGCGCTTAAAAAATTGTATTTTTGCAACTTGTTTGGCATTAGACTACAATCAATTATTAAGACATACACTATGAATTGGACTAAACACGCGCTACTTATGGCAACAACCATTATGGCAGGAGCATTGTGCTCTTGCGCTGAGAGCGGAGAGAAGAAAGCCGATACCCCATTCATCGGCAAGAATGAAATCAAGATTGAGGGCGACCGTATGACTCCCGAGGCCTTGTGGGCTATGGGACGCATCGGCAACATAAGCCCCTCGCCTGACGGCAAAATGATAGCCTATGGTGTCACCTACTACAGTGTCCCCGAGAACAAGAGTCACCGCGTCATCTATATGATGAATGCCGACGGTACCAATAATCACATGCTCACGACATCAACAGCCAGCGAGGGAGATGTCACTTGGATTAAGGGGGGTAGCAAGCTGGCTTATTTGAGTGCGGAGAGCGGCAGCAACCAGTTGTGGGAGATGAATCCCGACGGTACTGAACGTCGCCAGCTCACCGACACGGAGAAGAGCCTCGAGGGATACAGCTTCTCGCCCGACGAGAAGCAGCTCATCCTCGTGATGACCGTGAAGAATGGTCTCACCACAGCAGACAAGCACCCCGACCTGCCTCTGGCAACAGGCCGCGTAGTCACCGACCTCATGTACAAGCATTGGGACGAGTGGACCG
>CANBEE010000264.1 GCA_947367415.1 uncultured Bacteroidales bacterium | reverse complement strand
AGTTTGGAGTATATGATTCTGGACAATCTTCGTATTACAGAACAGTTGGCATATACCAGAGGTATGGCAGGAACAGACAAGTTCACCCCGGCAGACCACACAAGTTTTGAGCTTGAGGATGACCTTACACGCAGAGGTAGTTATTTCAAGAGTTCAGGTAACATGTCATCATGGTCGAGCAACATGGGTATCAACTACAACCTCGTGCTTAGCAAGCATCTTCTCAGCGTGTTCGGTAACTGGACTATCAGCCAAGATCGTAACAACTACGTGAACCTCTCGGCAACGGGTTATCCCGACCCACATATGGACGACTTCATCTTCGGCAACAAGATGGAGACCAACATGAGCAACATCGGCAACGAGAACATCTCGCGCTCGATAGGCCTCATAGGGCAGTTCTCCTACAGCTACGACAACCGCTACTCTGCCGACGTCAACCTCAGCGGCGAGGCTTCGTCGCGCTATGCCAAGCACGACCTCGTACCCTTCTGGTCGGTAGGCGCACGCTGGAACGCCCACAATGAGAAGTGGTTGCAGGGATACCTGTCGAACCTCGTGCTACGCGCCAGCTACGGCGTCACCGGCGAGCAGAACTTCAGCCCCTCCGACGCCATCGAGTACTACTCCTTTGCCGAGACCATGCGCCCCTACGAGTCGTTCCCCGTGCTGGGAGCCCTGCTGAGCGGACTCAACAACACCGAGCTGGGATGGGCCAAGACCCACAACACCAGCCTCTCGCTCGACTTCGGATTTTGGAAGAACCGCATCAACACCACCTTCAACTACTACAACAACATCACCAAGGAGCTGCTCACCAGCTACGACCTGGCACCCTCGACGGGATTCCCTACGATGGTGATGAATGCTGGTGAGTTGCAGAACCGAGGTTTCGATGCTTCGCTCAATATTATCGCCATGCAGAACCTGCGCAAGGAGTTCTTCTGGACCATCAACGCCAATGCCAACCGCAATCGCAACCGTATCCTCAAACTTTCTGATTACCTCAAGAAGGTCAACGAAGAGCAGATGAAGTCGGCCTCAGCCCCGCTCCCACAATACCGTGAGGGAGAGTCTACCACCACTTTATATGTAGTACGCTCGCTCGGTGTCGACCCCGTTACAGGCAAAGAGGTATACCTCAAGCGCGACGGCACCAAGACCTTCACTTGGGATGCCAATGATAAGGTGCCTGTGGGTGATACCAACCCGAAGGTGAGCGGTACGCTATCATCGAGCATCAACTGGAAGGACCTCTCATGTACCCTTGGCTTCACATATAAATATGGTGGCATTGTGTATAATCAGACCCTTGCCGACAAGATAGAGAATCAAAATGTGGCCTATAACCTCGACAATCGTGCCGGACAGGGACGTTGGGAGCGCCCCGGCGACGTGACCTCCTACGTAGGATTCAGCCCCACAGGAGCCAACACGCCCGCCAGCACACGCTTCATCATGAACGACAACGAGGTGCGCCTCGCCTCCATGAGCGTGGGCTACCGCTTCACCGGCGACGACTTCAAGCTGCTGCGCTCTGCCAGCATCGACGTGCTTGCACTCAACTTCACCACCAACGACATAGCCCGCCTCTCGCGCATACGCATGGAGCGCGGCCTCGACTACCCCTTCGCACGCTCCTACACGCTGTCGATGTCGATAATGTTCCGTTGAGTTTAGTGTTTAGAGATTAGTATTTAGAGTTCTCTGAGTCCTCCGAGCCAAAGAAAAAAACAAAATACACCCCAAAGCAAAATGAAAAGACCCACATACCTCCTCATCGCCCTGCTCACCCTCACCTCGTGTGAGAAGTGGCTCGATGTAATGCCCAATACCGACGTGCCCGCCAAGGAGCTCTTCACCAGCGAGAATGGATTCACGAGCGCCCTCGCAGGCCTCTACATCACCATGACCGACGAGAGCACCTACGGCAAGAACCTCAGCTTCGGGCTCCCCGAGCAGCTTGCCCAGTTCTACGACAAGCTCCCCGACGGCACCTCTGACCGCACCAGCGTATACATCTACGACCGCGAGACCAGCGGCGCCTACAACACCAAGGGCACCCTTGCCAACACCTGGCAGGCGCAGTACCACATCATCGCCAATGCCAACAATTTGCTCAAGTGGTGCGACCTCAATGGTGCCGCTGTACTGACTGACATCACCCATCGCATGATACGTGGCGAGGCACTTGCCATGCGTGCCTACCTCCACTTTGATATACTACGAGGATGGGGCCCTATGCACTATGCCGCCAATGATAAGGCCAAGGCAATGAAGTGCATGCCCTACCGCACCGTAGCCGACCACACCAAGCAGCCCCTGCTCACGGCCAGCGAGGTGGTAAGCCATATCATCGCCGACCTGCATGAGGCACGCCAAGAGATGAGTTATGAGAATACACTCGACCTGAGCAAGTCGGCCAGTCGCCAATTCCGTTTCAACTATCATGCTATCAATGCGTTGTTGGCCCGTGTATATAATTATGCCGGTATAAGCGATAGCGCTGCCATATATGCCAAGATGGTGATTGACGAGTGCGGACTATCGCTTCAGAGTAGCAATGACAATGACCCTATACTCTCGCGCGAAGTCATCTGCGGACTCAGCATGCACGAGCTCGAGGATAATCTATCTGACTACTTTGCCTATGGTGATAAGATGGCCACCAAGTACTATCTCAACATCTCTACACTCAATGCTTTGTATGAGTCAGTAGGTTCTGAGAGCGAGGATATGCGTGCACAAGGCACCGCTTTCCACCGAAACAATGAGTTGCAGTATGCCATGTCGCTCAAGTATATTGACAATGATACCGAGGTTATCCCCCTCATCCGTCTTCCCGAGATGTATTACATTGCTTGCGAAGCCACAGAGGATCATCGCGAGGCAGCTACCTATATTAATATGGTGCGCAACAAGCGTGGTATCTCCAAGGCCAAGGATGTCCTCTGCGACACTCCAGAACAACGCATTGCCGCTCTCAACCGCGAGTACCGTAAGGAGTTTTATGGTGAGGGACAATACTTCTGGTTTCTCAAGTCTCATGGTATTACTGGCACACTGTCCCATAGTCCCGAGGTAACACTCGTGGAGGAAAACTTCCTCTTCCCCTTACCCGATGCCGAAGTCGAGTATGGATGGACCGAGGAGAACGCTTCCGATGAAGAAGATATGCCTAACGTGTAAGTAAAATTGTATGAAGAATATATCTATAACCGCCCTAATGGCATGCCTGATATTGGCATTTGTGGCATGCGAGAAAGTGGAGCCCGACTTCTTTGATGAAGGTGCCAATGGAGCCTACTTTGACTACAAATATGCAGCTGACTATGATAAGAGACTCAACTTCGGTGATTAT
>CANBEE010000263.1 GCA_947367415.1 uncultured Bacteroidales bacterium | reverse complement strand
GTATGCTGGCTATCCACTCGGGGTCGTCGTTGGTCACATAGCGCAGGTGACAGGCCATAGAGAAGATAAAGTTGTTGCGGCTCCCGTGCTCGGGCTTGCCGCCCATCTGCTCCTCGAGGGTGGTGACGAGGTCATTATAGGGCACTCCCTCAAACTCTGTAGGATATTGCTCCGCGCCCTTCGTGTCGTACGAGGCCCCATTAGTATCTGTCATTCCGAGCGAATGTGAGGAATCTCGCAAAGTGCCCTGGCAAAGTCCCTGCGCGAGATCCTTCGCGTTGCTCAGGATGACACCATCACGGAGGGAGCAACCACACTCTTCACTCTTCCCTTTTCCCTCTTCCCTCATAAAGAGTTCCTCGCTCAAGCACAGCACATACCCCCTGGGCACGGCAAACGAGCATCGCGCATAGTCCTTCACGCAGGCGTCGTAGTGCGTGTCGCCCAGCTGGTGTGCCATCCACGCCTGTGCCTCGGCCAGCGTCATGCCCGTGGGCACGGCGAACACCAGTCGTAGCCCCTCGAGGCTCGGCGATATGTGCGCCATCACGATGCCCAGCTCCTCGCGTCGCGGTGCTATCTCCTCCCATCGCGAGCGCGGGTTGGCTATGTGGTCGAGGTCATAGATCGAGAGTCCGCTCGGTATGGCCTCGTCGTTCTTGCGGCGGCCGTTCTTGAAGGTGGCGTGGAAGGTGAAGATGGGCAATCGCTTCTTCAGCTCCCCCTTCAGCGTGTCATACTCGTCGCGTGTGAGCTCGCCCCGTCGGTAGGCCTCCAAGGCATCCTCTATCTCGGCGCAGATGCCCGCCACGTGCGCACTATCCAGTATCTCATCCATCAGGGCAGGCGTACACACCTGCACCTTGCTCCTTATGTTTGTTGCTATTCCGAAAGGAAACAGGGCCTCCCCCAACCCCCTCCCGAAGAGGGGGCTTTCAGGCATCGCGGGAGTGCGGCCCCCCTCAATCTCCCCCAAGGGGGATGACTCTAACTTTATGGTCTTATTTTTAGTTGTCATAGTCGTAATCTATAATTGTTAATTGTTTATTATTCATTGGACTCTGAGTTCTCCCCATAGAGGGGGAGTTAGAGGGGGTCTCCCATTGTCAATTGAATAAACCCACTTGCTATGCCACTCTCCGCCTCTATGGCGCGTGCCGGCACGATGCTCTCGTCGCGTCGGATGTGCAGGTTCATGCGAATGTTCTCGTCGCTCACCGTGACGCGCCCATGGGGCAGGCGCATATATCGCGTGCCGGGCTTCGGACGCCATTCGCGTCGGTGTTCGTTGAAGTTACCCTCCGTGGGGTTTACCAAGGCCAGTGTGCCTTGCATGCGTTTGTTACCATTTAAGAGTTGTGTATACACACGGTCTGAAATCTGAATCTGTACTATCATAATCTGTTACGTTTTTTTTGCGAGAGAAAGATTAGAGAAGGTGGCCACCTTGCAACTCGAGTTTCCTCGCACCTTTCGTCTCAGATTAATTAATTTGGAGCCTCCCCAACCCCTCCCGAAGAGGGGCTTACTGACATCGCGGCTATCAATGCTATCAGCGAGGTCGGGAGTCCTCCCCCTTGGGGGGAGTTAGAGGGGGCCTCAGTTCAACTTAATGATGTCCGCCACCACGATATCCTGATACACCTGCCCGTTATACTCGCGGGTCGTGAAACGCAGTGCCGCCACCACCAGATCGCCCGCATAGAAGCGGCATTGCGCCAGGTTGCCCAGCATCGTGGCCACGAAGGTGTCTTCATACTTGCCGCCCAGCTCCTGCAGGACGATGGTCGATTTCATCACTTGGCCTCCCTCGGCCTTCTGACTCGGCACGGCGATGGTCTCGCTCTGTGCCACTACTTTGAGGATTTGTTTCATTGTTTTCTGTTTTAGAGTTTTGTTTGTTTAGTGAGCCTTCCGGATGGCCAGTCTTCAGGGTTGCAAGCAACACTCCTTTGTGCTGATAAACCAGCAGTCGTCGCAACCGACGCTATCATACCGCGTCGGCGTTTTCGTTGTCGTTGTTCGAAGAACTGATGCAAAGGTACGCATACAAAACTCCCCCACCGAACATATCGGCAGGGGAGGAAATTGTTTGGAAAATGTTTGGAAAGTGTTTGCCCCATGTGGAGCAGAAGCGGAAACTTTCTCCGCGCAAACGGAAACTTTTCGGAAGGATTTATCTCACCAAGCGGAAGGTTATCGAGGGCGTCACCCTCCCGTCGTGGGGACTTATGCCGATAGCGCCTGCATCAAGCGCTTGGCAATGGCCGTGCGGCGGTCCAGCACCGATATGCGCACACTGGGCGCAAGGTCGGGAGTCCACTCAAACACAGGCCGCAGATACACCGCGTCGGCCTTGCGCAACAGGTCGGCCGTGCATCGGGGATAACCCTCCGGTGCCAGCGCGTTCACCCAGTCAGAAAAGCCCTTGTACGAGGTAGGCGCGCCGCACTTGTCGCATAGCACACGATACACCGCTATCCAGTCCGAAGCCGAAGCCATAGCCTCGCCATACACCTCGGCAAGCAGGGCAGTAAGTTGCTCGTCCGAGATTCCCTCCTGGCGGGCCACCTGCTCCTCCTGAGCCTTCTGTGCCATGGCCCTGTTCACGGCACGCACCAACGTAGCATACGGCACACGGCGCACCGCTTTCACTATCTGCAACACGCGGCCCATGATGCGCACATCCATCTCCTCGGTAATCAGCAGAGGCTGGTAATCGGTGTTGCGAGGCACCAGCCAACGGCGCCCCAGATCATCGGTAAAGAGCATCTTCACCGTATACTCACCATCCACCAGGGCCACAACAATCTCTCCGTCATCGGCCATCGGGGTGGCTAGCACCCTGAGCTCGTCGCCCGATGCGATGCCCGCATCCTTCATCGAGTCGCCCCGCACGGTGAGCGTGTATATAGGGTCCAGCTCGGCCACCTCGAGCGGCATCATCACATAGTCGCCTCGCACGATGTCGCCCGCGTCCGTGGGTACGCCGCACGGCACACGGCCATCATAGTAAGGCACAGGGGTGTCACACAACAGAGGGTCCCATCCTTGGGCGCGCATCTGCTCAAATTGCAGCATCAAATCGTTATATTCATAGTTTGTCATAATCTTGTGTCGTGTTTAGGGTTAGCAACTTCGTTGTTAATCACGCCTACGCCATGCCCGTCAGGTTGCTGATCACGCTAAGGCCGAGCTCCGCCTCACGGCGGGCAATGCGCGCCTCACGCGCTTCCAGCAACTCCTGTTGCATATCCAGCGCTGCCTTCAGCTCGTCCAGCCCCGTCTCTTTCTTGGCCAGCAAGGCCTCTTTTTCGTTGGGGATGTTCTCGTCCTGCACTTGCTCCAACAGGCAGGACAGCGCCTTGCCCAAGCAAGGGCCGGGTGCAAAACCGAGAGTAAGCAGATCGTTGCCGTCAATG
>CANBEE010000262.1 GCA_947367415.1 uncultured Bacteroidales bacterium | reverse complement strand
ATGCATGCTATCGTTTTTTGAAAGACGATTGCGGTTTGTCTATGAAATCCGAAAAGAAAACGTATGCCAATTTTATACGTGCATATATAGTCGATGCCGATTCGGCATTAGACGATGTGGCACTTGCCGTGGAGGAATTCCTTCTGAGAAAGAAAAGGGATTAGGCATAAGCATATATTTATACTTGTTGTAATGACTTGATGTATAGGGAGATTCGCGAGAGTCTCCCTATACTCGTATATGCCAATTGGTATTTGGCATAATTCGGCATAAAAGGCACATTTCATTTTTACTGTTCCTTTGCACTGTCCTTCCGAGAGATAAGGCAATGTCGCCGATGTCTAAGAACGGAAGGCTTGTAAAGAAAATGACGAACATTTTTAGAGTAGTTAAGTGCGGTGAGCCATTCACCGTGCAGAGCACCAAGGCCGAGGGCGGACAGGTGCAGAAGAAGTTCATCCACCTGCAGGAGTTGGGTGGTAAGTACAGTAACCAATATGTGGCGACGCTCCTCGGCAACGATGCCGCGTGTGCCTTCTACCCAGGCGACGTGATCGTGGCCTCGCTGAGGGCGGGTGTGAGCGAGTACAATGAGAAGTGGTATCAGGACATCTTGGTGACGGATTTTCATAAAATCTAATTAACCTAATCATTAACCCGAGAAGAGGCGTGAGTGGAGTCTCATGAGTGAAAAGCCGGCAATCTTCGCACTCCCATTCTCACAATCTTTTTCGGACAATGAACAAGAAAAATCAGAAGCAACGAATCGTCGTAAATGGCGATGTGAAGATGGACACCGTAACGGTGTATAGTGACAATCAAATCAAGGTGACAGCTTGCCCATGGATGGCCGACAGGGCCGACGAGGTGGCACCCGACGGGCCTTTGAGGATGAAGGGATGCACCGTGATTGAGCCTGGGGCGACCGCGACATTCCGCCCCTACAACATAGGGTCGCAGGGCAGCAGATACAAGCAGCTGTTCGTGACGGAGCACTGCACCGTGATGCAGACGCAGGGTGGCGTGGTCATCGAGAAATGGAGGTTCAAGCCCGCGATGAACGCTACGGACATCTGCCGTGCACGACAGGCGGAGGGTGAGAGAATAAATGCATATTACATGAGTAGAAAGGAGGAGACAGTATGGTAAGTACAACACATTTCACCTGTATCGGCAAGGGGCATGGCGCCCCTGCCATCCCTGCCACCCGCAAGGAGTGGGAGGAGCTTCGCAGTGCACCGTGGCTGGCGGACATGTGCCGCCGCATCGCCGAGGGTGACGAGCCGCTGAAGGCGAAGCTGCCCGTGTGGACACCGGGGTGCGCGGAGTTCAAGAACAACCATCGTGCCTTGGCCGATGCCCTGAAGCCCCTACGGAGGCTGATGCTCGACTTCGACGAGAAGGGCCACTCGGCAGAGATACTGGCCAAGGCGATGGAACTGCAGGCCGCAGGCAAGTGGCAGATACTGCTCGTGGAGGAGAGTGTGCGACGGGGTACGCATGTGCTCATCGCCCTGCCCGAGGGGATGACACCGCAGGAGGCGCAAGAGCGATTCTCCACCGATGTGGGCTTCGTGGCCGACCCTGCACTGAAGGATGTGGCCAGCCGGTGCATCTATATGGTGCCGAAGGAGAATACGCTATTCGTGAGCGAGGAGCTATGGGAGGTGGCCCCCCTCTTATCCCCCCCGAAGGGGAATGACTCGCCCCTCGCGATGCCTGTCCTATGTGACACGCTGGGTAATGGCAAGCAGGGTGCGGAGCCCGCGATGCCTGTAAGCCCCTCCTTGGGAGGGGTTGGGGAGGCCCCGTTTCCCTTGGAGTTTGACGGTTTAGAATATGGTGAGATAGTTTCTGTCCTCGAAGAGCAGATGGGCGGCAAGCCCGAGCACGGGAGCCGCAACAACTTCATCTTCTCCATGGCCTGTCACCTGCGCTATGTGACCAACGATGACCCCGAGTGGATTGCCAGCATACTGCCCACCTATGGCGAGGGGCGCGAGAAGTGGATGGCGACCATCCGTAGCGCATGCAACCGCAATCAGACGAAGACGATGCCGCGCATCATGAAGCGCACACTGGCCATCTGCAAGCAATTGACAATTGACAATGGACAATTGACAAATGACAATGGGCAATTGCCGCCACCCATGCCAAAGCGTCTGCCGCCCCTCATCAAGCTACTGGTGAGCCGCACCCCGAAGGTGTATCAGGCGGCCGTGGCGCACGCGGTGTTTCCCGCCTTGGCTACCTACCTGTGGAAGACGACCTTCCGCTACATCGACAACGTGGAGCATGAGGCCACGCTGATGAACGTGCTGATGGCGGGCTCGGGCGCGGGCAAGAACTGCATCTCGGAACCTATCAACCACATCCTGCGCGATATCCGCCGACGCGACGCGGATAACCTCTCTCGTGAGCGCGAGTGGAAGCGCGAGATGCAGACGAAGGGGGCCAACAAGGACAAGCGCCAAAGGCCCGAGGGGCTGGTGATTCAGGAGATTGACCCCGACATGACGAACGCCGCCTTCGTGCAACGACTGGCCGATGCCGAGGAGCGCTTCCTCTACGCGAAGATGAACGAGATTGACCAGTTTGACGCGCTGAAGACCTCGGCACGCTCGAAGGCACACTTCCAGATCATGTGCCTGGCCTTCGACCCGGGCAACGTGTACGGTCAGACGCGCGTGGGCACCTCATCAGTGAGCGAGCGGGTGTGCATCCGCTTCAACTGGAATGCCTCGACCACCATCCACAAGGGGCAGGCTTACTTCCGTGGGGTGCTCACCGACGGCCCCATCTCGCGCATCAACTTCTGCACCATCCCCGAGCAACCCATCGGTGCCGAGATGCCCGTATATGGCTCGTACGATGCGGCATTTGACGAGGAGCTGCGCCCCTACATCGAGCGACTGGCGAAGGCGCGCGGACTCATCGAGTGTAACGGTGCGCGCAACCTGGCCAAGAAGCTGAAGGAGGAGAATGCCGAGTTTGCCCGCCTATCGCAGAGCCGCGTGTATGAGAACCTCTCCTTCCGCGCCAACGTGATAGCCTACCTCAAGGCCATGGTGCTCTATGTGGCGCAGGGCGAGGTGTGGGACAAGACGACGGAGGAGTTCGTCCGCTGGTCACTGAAGTATGACCTATGGTGCAAGATGCGTTTCTTCGGCGAGGCCATCGAGGAGCAGGAGGCCACGGCAGGCACCACGAAGCACAAGGGGCCGCAAAACCTGCTCGACCTGTTGCCCGAGGTGTTCACCCGCGAGGAGGCTGGCGCCATGCGCACTCGCGTGGGAGTACGAGGCGGCTCGCTAACACATATGCTGAACAACTGGAAGCAACGCGGATACATCGAGCTCTATGGCGAGGAGATGACACGCACCGAGGCTGGCCGACAACGCTATATCAAGACGGAGGAGTATATGAAG